>NZ_AZQX01000039.1:0-5315 GCF_000568385.1 Halomonas sp. BC04 | reverse complement strand
AGATGACAGGTGGGCATCGATGCGCCGGGCATTACCCAGAGGCCGTCGGCGTCGATCACCTCCTCGGCGCCTCCAGATCGTGGCCCAGGGTGACGATGCGCCCATCCTTGATGCCGATATCGGCCTGGTAGCGATCGGCGGCGGTGATGATCAGGCCGTTCTTGATCAGGGTATCTAGCTGCATGACAGTAGGCTCTCGCTATGAGGTGGGATTAGAAAAAGGCTGGCTCGTTCGGCTCATGCACCAGTAGGCTTCGCGCAACTGAGCACTTGAAAGCTTCATGACGAATGCCTCTAGCTGGGAGTCAAATGTGGCCATTGATGTTGGAACCCTGCCTCTTCCATCAGCTGGGCCGCATGCAAGAGCATGGCCTCCTGGCCGGGGCGCGCGATCATCTGCACACCGAAAGGAAGTTCGTCGGCTTTTCTTGGCGCCGGAATCGACAAGGCGGGAAAACCGACAAGGGAAACGATGAACGTGCAGGCAAGGTAGTCGATAATACTCTCGCAAGGTTGGCCACCGACTGTCATGACCTCGCCTTGGGAATTCGGGAAAGGCATGACACTGGCGGCAGGCATCAGCAAGATGTCGACATTCTCGAACATTCTCTGAAAAGTCCTCCACGTCCTTGTTCGGGCCATTTCCGCATTCAGGTATTCTTCTGCCGTGATATGCCGGCCTTGTCTTACATTCCAGACGTAGGACTCGGTCAACTGATTTTCATGCTCATCGACCATGCGGCCGAACTTGACCCATGACTCGGCCGCACGAAGCGTCTTGAAGGCCTGGAGCGACCCATCGAGGTCAGGCTTGACGTCGTGGAGTGTGCCAAACACAGGCTCAGCCTGCCGACAAGCATGGTAGAAGGCATCACCCACCTCGTCATCGACGCGAAAGGCTCCATTCAGTGTCAACGATGCCGCAACGCGTGGCTTGCGCGTCTCTCCTGTCGGCCAGCAGGGCTTCAAAGATGTCGGGTCGCCGGGGTGCATGCCGGCCATGACCGAAACCATCAACGAGGCATCCTTCACATTGCGCGCGAGCACGCCTTGGGTCGCAAGGCTGCTCCATCCTAGTGCGCGCCGCGGCTCCGGTATGATTCCCGGAGTTGGTCTCAAACCGATGCAGCCACAAAAGGAAGCAGGGGTGCGAACCGAACCACCGAAGTCGGTTCCCTGTGCGAGGGGCACCATCCCCGTACTTACGGCTACAGCGGAACCACCGCTCGAGCCGGCCGAGGTCAGTCGCGTGTCCCAAGGATTGCAAGTAGGCCCACGCAGGGCATTAGAGCAGACTGCCCCGAAGGCAAACTCGGGTGTGTTGGTCTTTCCAATGATGATCGCTCCAGCCTTACGCAGTCTCGCCACTGACTCCTCGTCCTGAGTGGGCACATTGTCTGCAAAGATCCTGGATCCCTGCGTGGTAAGAAGGCCGGCAGTAGCCGTCACATCCTTGATCGCTACGGGTAACCCATGCAACAGACCTAACGTGCTGCCCGAGGCACGCTCACGGTCGGATTTGCGAGCCGCAGCCCTTGCACCTTCAGCGTCCACAGCGATAAAGGCTTTCAGGCGATCATCGAGTGCATCGATACGCTCGAGGCTTGCCTCAACAATATCGAGAGATGAAACCCTGCCTCTGTGCAGCTCATCCAGCAGACCATGGGCGGAAAGCATTAAAGTATCCATGCATAAAACCCTTTTTCATAAAATCTTGTAAGGGAGCCACGTGACAATGGCTGGAAAAGCAATGATCAGGGCCACTGTCAACAGCACGACTAGAATGAATGGCAACACACCGATGAATACATCCGTCACAGGCCCTGTACGGCGCACACCTTGAACAACGAACAAATTCATACCTACCGGTGGGGTAATCAGCGCCAACTCCATCATCAGCACCAGGAAGATACCAAACCAGACCGGATCGATTCCCATGAAGACGACGACAGGAAATACAATGGGAATAGTACCAACCATCATGGATAGAGTTTCTATAAAACACCCTAAAATCAGATAGAAGACAATCAAAGCCAAAATGAAGCCCAATACACTGAGATCCATTTGAGCAACGAACGCCGTCATAGCCTGAGGCACACCCAGAATACCGATGATGAATTTCAAGTAAAATGCTGCAATGATAATAAGAAGTATCATGGCTGTGGTGCGCACAGTGGAGAGGAATGCTTCATGGAGCATCTTGAAAGTGAGTTCTCGATTGAAAGCAGCCAAGCCAAAAGCCATCATCACACCAACTGCCGCCGCCTCGGTGGGGGTTGCCCAGCCCAAGTAAATACTGCCCATGACGACAGCAAAGATGCTCATGGGAGGAATAAGGTGGCGGAGGCTTTCCATCTTCTTAGCCCAACTTGGCCTTTCCATAGCATTACCAGCCAGCTTTGGATAAAAGCTGCAGATAACGATTATTGCCAACATGAACAGGGAGGCCAAGAGCAAGCCCGGCACAATTCCGGCCGCAAAAAGTCGGCCAATAGATGTACTGGTCAACGCGCCATAAATGATAAGATTAACACTGGGCGGAATCAGGATCCCAAGCGTCGCACCGGCAGCGATGGATCCCAAAACAAGCCTTTCATTATATTGACGTTCCCTAAGTTCGGGCAATGCTACGGTCGAGATAGTAGCGGCTGTTGCTACCGACGAACCTGAAACGGCCGCAAACATTGCGCTCGCACCGATATTGGTATGCAGAAGCCCTCCTGGCAAACGTCCGAGCCAGTCTGATAGACCATGATACATCCGTTGGGTAATTCCGCTACGCAACAACAACTCACCGAGCAGGATGAATAACGGAATAGCCGTCAAGATAAAGTTATTCATGACCGACCAAAGCTGTGTACCGAACGTACCTATTAGTTGCGGGCCAAGATAGACCAGCGCACCCAATACACTAATAAGAAATATAGCCACAGCCACATGGACACCCAACACCATAAGGCCAAGCATGATGGCGAAGCCAATGGCTGCACCTGCAAAATCAATCATGTTTTTCTCCCTTATCAAGCGTGCGCTTGGCCTCTGATACCTGCTCTTCGATCTCATCTTGCAGGGAGGGTGGGCCATACATGTTATTGATATTGTCGACTCGCTTGCGAGACAAGAGCCAGAGGCTATGAAGTGCCATGACACAGGCAACCAAGGCGAACAGGCCAATACCTGCAACCCATAATGATTGTGGAATCCACAGGGGTGTCTGCAGTGGCGTACTGGCACGACTAGTGTATGCGATGCTTTCCTGGAGTGAGTCCCAGGCGCGCAGCAGCATGAACACAGCGAAGCCAGCAAAAAGAGCCGCTGCTATTGTATTCAGAATCGCTTGGACGAATTTTGGAAAATACCCGATGGCGACATCGATTCGAGTGTGCATCCTGTACAGGAGTGCAGAAGCAAAGCCCACAGCTGCCGTAGTCGCCAGCACATAACCTCCGATCTCATCGACACCCTGAACCGAGTGTGAAAGAAACCTTCTTGCCAATATCTCATAGCCAATCAAAAAACTCAGGCCAAGAGCAGCATAACCACAGGCAATGGCTGCTATATTTATTAGGCCTTCAAGCGGTTTTAGATAGTTTTTGTCCCGCATGATCCACCTCCCTATTCGACCGGCCACATGGACAAACCATGGGCCGGCCAGGGTTAAAATACATTTATTCGATGGTTAATCCACGTAGCTCACCAACCGTTTCGTTCCAGATACGTGAGCACTCAGGATAGTTGTTATTACAGGTATTTCCCCAAGTCTGAAGGACTACGGCCTCGACAGCCTCATTGACAAGCTGAATATCAGCTTCTCTGGGCTCCTTCAATGTCATGTTGAAAGGGTTGTAGCCATGGCAATCGTCACCACCAATGGTGCAGTTAACCGCATCGTCAGTCAGGTTTCTGGCCATGTCCCAGAACCGGTCTTCCAGCTCCTGGTAAGCAGCGTCCAGCGCGACCTGGGCTTCCGGGGACAGCCTGTTCCAGGTATCGAGGTTCATGAAGTGCCCTTGCACCGACCAGCTGATGCCATGCATCAGCAGAGAGTCTGTAACTTCGGGCCAGTTGCCGGTATTGGCTGATGTGGGAGAGGTCACAGCACATTCGGCGACACCACGCTGAAGTGCAGGGTAGACCTCCGCAAACTGCATGGTGACGGGTGTAGCCCCAAGATATTCCACAAGTGCTGACATGCTCGGCGTGTAGGAACGTACTCGCAGGCCGTCAAGGTCCTGGACGCCGTCGACATCACCCTTACAGAAAAACACTTGGGGCCGAAGGGCCATAGGCTCATCACTCTAGCACCGAACCGCTCAGCGACACGCTCCTCAAGTGGTGCGCGATATACCTCAACGACTTCCTTTAAAGTGTCGATGTCTGGTGACACACCAATCAGGTCAAGGCCTTCAACAAAGGGATCGTCTCGGGCAGCAGAGCCAATCGTGGTTTCAACGACATCAAAGGCTCCGCTGCGTACGAGCCGAAGAGTATCCTGCATGTTGACACCCACTACATCCAGCGGATTGAAGTTGACTGAAATATCAAGCCCTGTCGTATCTGCCAGATTCGCATAAAATTCTTTTTCCAACTCAGTATGGTGAAGATGGGTCGATACAATTCCGATTGCTCTGAGATTGATTTCTGCCAATGCTGACTGTCCATAAGCAACCACACCAGCGGCTAATGCTGCAATAGCGAACTTCTTTTTGTTGTACATAATCACACTCCGATATCTCTATCTGTTATAGCCTACCGCAACGTTTCAATCGATGAAGGCCAACGCTCTCACCGGTGAGCCTGAAGCCCCCTTGATACGCAGCGGTATACCTTGAAATTGAAATTCACCGACTCCTATCACCTCCTCCAGATTCCACAGCCACTCATAATGGACCATCTCCAGATCACGACAGATCCTGTGGTTAATAAAGAGATTTTCATCGACACGATCTGTTGACGGCCCTTCCACACCATGCACTTTCGAGCCGCGCTCATGTAACCAATGAGTAGCACCCGCACTGATTTGCGGGTTGTTATTGCAGACAGAATCATTCGGCCAGTGCCTTGCATTTAGACCGGTACACATCAGCACGATATGCCCATCTACTCTTACACCAGCTTCCTTCTCAGCGGCTTCCATATCTTCTCTTGTCACCTCACCTCTATCCGGTATATGCCTGAGGTCAAGGCATACGGCTTTCCCCATGAACATTTCCACAGGCATTTTATCAATAGTCGCACCCTCTGGATTATTATGCGATAACGCATCAACATGCGTTCCGGTATGGTCAAGCATACCCATATAATAGGTTGTAAAA
>NZ_AZQX01000038.1:0-6730 GCF_000568385.1 Halomonas sp. BC04 | reverse complement strand
GCATCGCGCCCGCCTTCGTTGTGTCCCAGTACCAGGGCACGCAGGCGTACGCGGCCGTCGCTCGCCACCAGCCGCGAGGAGAGACGCGGCTGCAGGTCCAGCGCCGGCGGCATGTGCTGGCTGGCTTCCTGGGAAATCACCAGTTCACTGCCTTCCGCGGCGGTCATCAACTCGAGGGCACCCTGGGTCACCTGCCCCAGTGGGTCGACCAGTTGACGCTCGGGCAGATAGACCACGCGGCCGCTGTTGAGGCCGGCGGCCAGTTCAATACGCGGCGCATCGTCCGCACCGCTCCAGTGGCGCGCAATCTCGTCGGGCAGCACCCGACGGCAGTGTTCGTAGAGTGCGACCAGTTCGGCCAGCTGGTGCGCCGGGCCGTGGGTACCGAAGCAGGCCAGGCCCAGGCCACCGGTAGCGCCGGGCAGCCAGAACCCCCCCAGGTGATGACACTGCTGTTCCAGCCAGCGCATCAGCTCGATCTGCAGGGCCAGGCAGGCGCGGGTCTCGTCGCGGGCCGAGAACTCGCCCTTCACGCGCAGGCGAATGGCCATGACCGAAAGCTGGCGCTGCTCGATCTCGTCCTCCCGCAGCGGCGAGCTGCCGGCCGCCAGGTGCGAGAGAAGGCGCCCTGCGAGGAGAGTCCCTGCAGGTCGGGATTGCCGTCGGACCAGTAGCGCGCCAGCTGCAGGAAGCCAGGCTCGGGCTGCTGACCGGAAAGGGCCAGCAGCTGCAGATAGGCGCTGTACTGTTCGTGGGCGGCCGCCAGCTGGCCCTGTTCGGCCAGCTGGCGCACCAGGCGTTCGTGGAAGGGGCCATAGCCCGAGAAGCGGCTGACCAGGGCCTGCAACAGATGGTCGGGCACCTCGTCGTTGCTCTCGAGGATGGCCTCGGAAAAGCGGATCACCCGCTGGCGCCATTCATTGCGCAGCTGTACCAGCCAACGCTGGAACTCGGTGCAGGAAGGCAGCTGAAGCTCTTCGACCAGATCGCCACGGTAGCGTTGAAGCAGCCGCTCGAGGGTTGCGATATCCTTGGGTCCTTCGAGGAGCCGCTGGAGTTCATGCAGGTCGAAGTGCCAGCTCTCGGGAAGTCGGAAGGCAATGGTCTGGCGGGATACCACCAGCACCCGCTCTGCCTCTTCTCCCAGCGACTGCCGCAGACAGTGCAGGGCATGGCGCAGGTTGGTGCGCCCGGAAGAGAGGCCCTGGTCGGGCCACAGCAACTCGGCCAGGCTGGCCCGGTTGATGGGTTGCTGGTGCAGCAGCAGATAGACCAGTAGCGCCTTGACCTTGTCATAACTGAACTGGTTGAGGACGTCATCGCCCAGTGTCAGAGAAAACTGTCCAAACAGCGCTAGCTGATCCCATTCGTTATTATGAACGTCTTGTGGAGCGTCCTGCATGTCGGGAACCCTGCATGGCGAAAGCGGTGGCCTCAGCCCGGCACACCACTATGAAAACGAAACGCCTTGTCCGGCGTGACTATCAGCTCTGCTTCGCGTTCGGCGAAAAAGGCAACCCGGTCGTCGATAGGCCCTGGAGCGAGATGCCGCGCCAACATTAGATAATCCTCGTAATGACGACCTTCCGACTTAACCAGAGTGCGGTAGAACTTGGCAAGCTCGGCATCCAGGTGTGGAATCAGTCGAGCAAACCGTTCACAGCTTCGCGCCTCGATATAGGCGCCAATAATCAGAATATCGACCAGCCGCGCCGGTTCTTGAGGCGTGACGTGCTGGCGCAGCCCTTCCGCGTATCGGGAGGCGCTGAGATGACGATAGACGATACCCCGACTCTCCATCAGTTTCACTACCTGCTCGAAGTGCAGCAACTCCTCCCGGGCAAGCTGCGACATCTTGGTCAGCAGCAAGGGCTCGTTGACGTAACGATACAGGAGACTCATTGCCGTCGAGGCCGCCTTCTTCTCGCACTGCGCGTGATCGATCAGCAGCAGCTCGGGATTCTCGAGCGCCCAGGCTATCCAGGCATCGGGTGTCGCACAGCCCAGGAAGTCCAGCAGGTCCGGTGCCAGCAGGCACTCGTCGCTGGGCGCTTCCCCTGTCTCGGAAATGGTTTCGGGCATGGTCTCGGGCATGTCATTGGCTCGGGTAGTGTGCAATCGACAGATCGGGTGGTGCGTTGCTATGTCTTGCTTGAGCGCTGCTGCTCAGCGCGGCGGTGTTCGGCGGCCTCGTTCAGCGCCTGGCTGAGCCGTGCGTGTAGTTCTGCGACATCCAGGCCAAGGGCCGCTTCGGTGGGTACCAGACCATAACGTGGCAGCGCCTGGATGCGCGTGCGCCCCACCCGCAACAACTCCACCGCTCGCGAAAGCGCCGGCTGTTCGGGCCGGAAGCGGATTCGGTAACGCAGCAGCTGGGCTTCGAGGCAGTCGGCATCCACCACGCACAGGAAGCGACCAGCCACGCTTTCACGCAGCGCATCCAGTTCCGCCATGCGCGCCGCACGTTCGTCACCGGACAGGCCAAACCAGTCGAGGATCTCACCGTCGCCACGCTGGCAACCCCGGCAGACCGGGTCGCCGAGCGTGGTGGAACAGAGCCCCACGCAGGGAGATGTGATGCTGGCAGCCATGGCGCTTCCCACCTCGGTCGATTCCCTGATATTTCGGTGCCCATGGTAACGCGACCGAGTGCGACAGGCACCTGTCGAGGCAGTTCAATGTCGCACGATTTGTAACCGCACGAACATTGCGCCGACCAAAGTTCAAGGCGGCCCCCAGGGGGGTCGCCTTAACATTGTCGACAGTTTGGCGTAGAATCGCCGCACCCAGTGACCCGGTTGTTTCACTAGCCAGAGCCGTCATTTCACCGATGCCGATGATGCATCGGTGTGCTTTGGCCAACACTATAGAAGAGGGCCCCAACGTGCTTGAAGCCTATCGCCAACATGTCGAGGAACGCGCCGCCGAGGGCGTCCCGCCGAAGCCTCTGAACGCCGAGCAGGTCGCCGCTCTGGTCGAACTGCTGAAGAACCCGCCCGCCGGTGAAGAGGAGTTCGTTCTCGACCTGCTGACCAACCGCGTTCCCCCGGGCGTTGACGAGGCAGCCTACGTCAAGGCCGGCTTCCTGACCGCCATCGCCAAGGGTGAGGCCAGCTCTCCGCTGATCGACAAGGTGCATGCCGTCAAGCTGCTGGGCACCATGCAGGGTGGCTATAACATCGTCTCGCTGGTGGAGCTGCTCGACGACCCCGAACTGGCCAAGGAGACGGGCGAACAGCTCAAGCACACCCTGCTGATGTTCGACGCCTTCCACGATGTGGAAGAGCGGGCCAAGGCAGGCAATGCCGTGGCCAAGGACGTCATGCAGTCCTGGGCCGACGCCGAGTGGTTCCTGTCCAAGCCCGCCCCGGCCGAGAAGATCACCCTGACCGTGTTCAAGGTGCCCGGCGAGACCAATACCGACGACTCTCCCCTGCCCCGGACGCCTGGTCGCGCCCCGACATTCCGCTGCATGCCAACGCCATGCTCAAGAACGAGCGCGAAGGCATCGTACCGGAAGTGCCCGGCACCACCGGCCCGTTGAAGCAGATCGAGGAAGTGAAGGCCAAGGGCTTCCCGGTCGCCTACGTGGGCGACGTGGTCGGCACCGGCTCCTCGCGCAAGTCTGCCACCAACTCGGTGCTGTGGTTCTTCGGCGACGATATTCCCAACGTGCCCAACAAGCGCGCCGGCGGCTTCTGCTTCGGCGGCAAGATCGCCCCGATCTTCTTCAACACCATGGAAGATTCCGGCGCCCTGCCCATCGAGATGGACGTTGCCAACATGGAAATGGGCGACGTCATCGACGTCTACCCCTATGAAGGCAAAGTGTGCAAGCACGGCACCGACGAGGTCGTCACCACCTTCGAGCTCAAGACCCAGCTGATCCTCGATGAGGTGCGTGCCGGCGGCCGCATCCCGCTGATCATCGGCCGTGGCCTCACCGGCAAGGCGCGCGAGTCCCTGGGCCTGGCGCCCTCCGACGTCTTCCGCCTGCCCGAGCAGCCCGTCGACACCGGCAAGGTTTCACCCTGGCCCAGAAGATGGTCGGCAAGGCCTGCGGCCTGGACGGCGTTCGCCCGGGCATGTACTGCGAGCCCAAGATGACCACCGTCGGCTCCCAGGACACCACCGGTCCGATGACCCGCGACGAGCTCAAGGACCTGGCCTGCCTCGCTTCCAGGCCGACCTGGTGATGCAGTCCTTCTGCCACACCGCCGCCTACCCGAAGCCGGTCGACGTGGACACCCACCACACCCTGCCCGACTTCATCATGAACCGTGGCGGTGTCTCGCTGCGTCCCGGCGACGGCATCATTCACAGCTGGCTGAACCGCATGCTGCTGCCCGACACCGTGGGTACCGGCGGCGACTCCCACACGCGCTTCCCGATGGGCATCTCCTTCCCGGCGGCTCTGGCCTGGTGGCCTTCGCCGCCGCCACCGGCGTCATGCCGCTGGACATGCCGGAGTCGGTACTGGTTCGCTTCAAGGGCAAGCGGCAGCCCGGCGTCACCCTGCGTGACCTGGTCCACGCCATCCCCTACTACGGGATCAAGCATGGTCTGCTGACCGTAGCCAAGGCGGGCAAGAAGAATGCCTTCTCCGGTCGCGTGCTGGAGATCGAAGGACTCGACGACCTCACCGTCGAGCAGGCTTTCGAGCTCTCCGACGCCTCCGCCGAGCGCTCCGCTGCCGGCTGCACCATCACGCTCTCCGAGGAGAGCGTCGCCGAGTACCTGAAGTCCAACATCACCCTGCTGAAGTGGATGATCAGCAACGGCTACGGCGAAGAACGCACCATCAGCCGTCGTATCGCGGCGATGGAAGAGTGGCTGGCCAACCCGAGCCTGATGCGCGCCGACAAGGATGCCGAGTACGCCGAGGTCATCGAGATCGACCTGGACGAGATCAAGGAGCCGATCCTCTGCGCGCCGAACGACCCGGACGACGCCCGCCTGCTTTCCGAAGTGGCCGGCGAGAAGATCGACGAGGTGTTCATCGGTTCGTGCATGACCAACATCGGTCACTTCCGCGCCGCGGGCAAGCTGCTCGAGAAGCAGCCGGCCGGCAGCCTGAAGACCCGCCTGTGGCTGGCGCCGCCCACCAAGATGGACCAGCACCAGCTGACGGAAGAGGGCTACTACGGCATCTACGGCCGCGCCGGTGCGCGCATGGAGATGCCGGGCTGCTCGCTGTGCATGGGTAACCAGGCCCGCGTTGCCGCCAAGAGCACCGTGGTCTCCACCTCCACCCGCAACTTCCCGAACCGCCTGGGCGACGGTGCCAATGTCTACCTGGCCTCAGCGGAACTGGCGGCGGTGGCCGCGGTGGAAGGTCGCCTGCCGAGCGTCGAGGAGTACCAGCGTTACATGGGCGAATTCGACGCCATGGCCGGAGAGATCTATCGTTACATGAACTTCCATGAAATCGAGGAGTATCAGAAAGCGGCCTCGAATGTGATACCCGTAGCCCAGGAAGCCTGATAAGCTATGACCCCGGAAGCATTATTTCGACTCCGATGCTCGCAACATCGAAGGCCCCCACCCAAGGGTGACGGCCGGAGCCGATGACCAAAGCGCCCCTTCATTGGGGCGCTTTTTTGTGCGCGGCCGTTCAGGCAGCAACAACGGCGACGGCAGCGAACCTTTCGTAACCTCAGTCAGCTTGTGGCGCTCAGGCCACGAGACTACGTTATAGATGTCATAGGTTGTCATAGCACTGCGCTGACAGCCGATATTATTTCAGCGCATCGGCACAGCCGGCGGAATGACCGCATGACAAGAAAAAGCCAAGGATATCAAGGCAAAGGACATCAAGGAGAAATCAATGTCGGCAAGAAAATTACTGACCGCTTTGCTCGCCTCTGCCGCTCTATTGGCCGCCAATACCGCACTCGCCAATCCACCGCATCAAACCTACGCCTATCTCGGCCTGGGCACCGGCTTCAGTTCACTGGAAAATGATCGCGACGAGGTCGACAATTTCATCGAGAGCGGAGGGCGCAACTTCAGCATCGACGATGACGGCAACGTCTGGAAGGGCTTTGCCGGCTACCAGATCAATCGCTACCTGGCAGCCGAAGTCTTCTATGCCGACCTGGGAAGGGTCCGGCTACGCGGTCAGGACGGCGCCAGCACCGATCTGGAATCCACCGCCTATGGCGCCAACCTGGTCGGCCAGTTTCCGATAACACCCTGGTTCAGCCCCTTTGCCAAGGTGGGTGCTGCCAGTTGGGAAACCAAGGTCGAAGGCAACCTCGGCGATGCCAGCCTCGAACTGCAGGACAACGACGGTTTCGACCCGGTCTACGGTGTCGGCGCCCGGTTCGACTTCAACCCGATCATGCTGAGGGCCGAATACGAACGCTACGACTTCGATAGCGACTACACCATCGATACCTTCAGCGCCTCGGTCGGCTTTCGCTTCTAACGCCTCCCTTCCATCACGACCCATGACGCCGGGCCTTGTCCCGGCGTCGCCGACTCTTGATGAAAGCTCCGACGAAACGACGACGGTGACCCCGCACGAAGTGTGGCATCATCGTGCGACATCGTCATTTCTTCAGGCCAGGAGCCGTCCATGAGCGCCATCATTACACCCGACATCTGCGACGCCCACCCCGAAGTACAGGTACTCGATCCCGTCTTCGTCAACTTCGGTGGCCGCGAGGCATTCTGCGGACCGGTGCGTACCGTGAAGTGCTTCGAGGATAATTCGCTGGTCAAGGAG
>NZ_AZQX01000037.1:0-8280 GCF_000568385.1 Halomonas sp. BC04 | reverse complement strand
CGTGCTCTTCCATTCGAGCCAGCAGGTATTCTCGGCTGGGGGCGGGCTTGTCGTACTTATGGGCCTCGCGGCTGGCGTGCGGGTCGTCGCTGAGCGTCCAGTGGGTCATGCGTAGGGCATCCTTGGCAACATCGGGGACAGCGTTCTCGTGGGGGCGCAGGCAGTGCGCCGCGGGCGTAGGGTCTTGCTATTAGGGTCTATTGTCATGGGCGCAGTATAGCGCCGGTACCGGCTTGGCCCAACCATGGCGGCGTGATCCGGTCCTACATCGGAAAACCGCAACGCAATCGCGAATGGTTTCATGCGGATCAGATGTAGTAGAGCAGCAGCGAAACGGTAAGTAATACGGCCACCCAGAGCACCATGCTACCGGTGGGCCAGGTGCGCGCCAGAATACCCTTTGGACCATGATAACGCAGGGCCTGGGCGACGATGCGGCGCAAGGGCCAGCGCATGGCAGCCAGCAGGTTGCGCCATGTGCTGGCGCCATGGCGGTGGATCAAGCCGACGGCGTGCGGAGCCGCCACGCGATAGAACCAGTCGGTGTCGAGGGTGATCTTGTCCTTGGGCGTCATGAATTTCAGCAGAACGAAAAAGACCAGGCCCACGAAGGAGAGAAGCTGCAGGTCCCAGAACACATGAGCCAGCGTATAGGCGTTGTAGCCGACCGGCTGATTCGGCAGCATCTGGTACAGCCACTGCGGATACACGCCGATGAAAATGCAAAAGAAAGCCGCGATCCCCATGGCAACCAGCATGTTGGCCGGTGCTTCACGGGGGCGCAACCCGCTGTCACGCCCCAGGAAGGCGAACCAGGGCAGCTTGAGGCCCACACTCAGGAAGGTGCCTGCCGACGCCAGCGAGAGCATCAGCCAGATAAGCGCCGCCTGGTGGTCTGCATAGGCCTCGAGGATCATCGACTTGCTGACGAAGCCGCTCGTCAGCGGCAGCGCTGAAATCGAGAATGCGGCGATCAAGTAGAAAACGAACGTCATCGGCATGTAACGGTACAGCCCGCCCAGCTCGGTCAGCTTCGTGCGCCCGGTCATGTGGATGATGGCCCCGGCACTCATGAACAGCAGCGCCTTGTAGAGAATATGGGTGAAAGCATGTGCCGCGGAGCCGTTCAGGGCCATGGCGGTGCCAAGGCCGATGCCGGCCACCATGAAGCCGACCTGACTGACAATGTGATAGGCGAGCAGCCGGCGGATATTGTTGGCCAGCACCGCATAGGTGACCCCCCAGAGCGTCATGACCGCTCCCAGCCAGATCAGCACTTCCGTTTCGGGAAACCCCCGCATCAGGGTGTAGACCGCCGTCTTGGTGGTGAAGGCACACAGGAATACTGCCCCGGTAACCGTGGTCTCCGGGTAGGCATCGGTGAGCCAGGCGTGCAGAGGAGGTACGGCGGCATTGATCATGAAGCCGATCAGGATCAGCCAGAATGCGGCCCCCCCGGCCCTGATGTCGTTGAAACTCAGGCTCCCGGTCTGCGAGTAATACATCACGATGCCGGCCAGCAGCAGGACCCCGCTGACCGCATGAACCATCAGGTAGCGGAAGCCGGCCGCCAGAGAGGCGGCCCGGCGATTTCGCCATATCAGCCAGACCGATGAGAGCATCATGAGCTCCCAGAAGATATACAGCGTGGCCAGGTCACCGGCAAACACGACTCCCATGGCAGAGCCGGCATAAATCAAGCCGGCCACGTGCTGGATGGTGTCACGCACATGGAGGGCATAGATGGCGCCGATCAGGGCCATGATGGTGAACACATGGGCAAAGACCAGGCTCAGTGCGTCCGCCCGCCCCAGGACCAATTCCATGTTCAGGAATTCGAAACTGGCATGGGTTCCCGGAACGGTGCCAAGCACTGCGAAAAGTGCCAGCGTGGGCACAGCCAGGAGGACCAGCTTCTGCGCCACCCCGCGGAAAAGTGCTACCAGCAGTCCGCCCAGAATCAGCACCAGGGAGGGGGAGAGCCACTCGATGAAAGGCCAGTCGATCACGAACCACTCATGCATGACGCCTGCCCTCCAGAGATCGGCTCAACTGCGTTCATCGGAGACATCATCTAGCGCTCGATATGGCGTCAGTTCATCGTCGTAGTACCCTTCCCGACGATAGACCAGCCCCAGGCCCAAGGCCTTGGCCAAACCGATGAGAATCAGGCATGCAAGAGCCCCGAACAGGGCGCCGAATCCCCCCCAGGACTCCCAGGCAAACCGATCATAGCCGGAGGGAATCAGCAGGTCCGCGATGATCAATGCCGCCATGCCAGCCAGCAGCATCCGTTTCAGCCGTGTGGCATTGCGTACCAGTCGATCGAGCAGCTTGACGAGCATGTAACCCCCAGTGCTTTGGTATCAACTTCCAAAAATTCCGCCGAGCATGGCGCGTAGCGGGTCCGCCGCCAGAAACAGCGCCATGCAGCCCAGCGCCGTGATGCACAGTGGCACCACGCACAGCAACGGTGCCTCCCTGATTCCACGGCCTCCATCCTCCTTTGGCGGCATCAAGAACGCCCTCACTGCCGGCCTCAAGAGATAGGCGATATTGAGCAGCGTGCTGAGCATGATGACCAGGACCATCAGGAGCTGCCCGCTGTCGGCCGCCCCCAGGACAAGATGCCATTTGCTCCATAGCCCGCCCATGGGAGGTACGCCGATCACCGCCAGCGCTCCGAGCAGGTAGGCGCCCATGGTGAAAGGCATGCGTCGACCGAGGCCATCCATCTCGCTGACATTCGTCTTCTTGCTGGCCACATAGATGGCGCCGGCACAGAAGAAAAGGGTGATCTTGCCAAAGGCGTGCATGACGATATGCATGCCCCCGCCGATGGCCGCCAACTCATGGGCCAGCATCGCACCCAGCGTGATGTAGGAGAGCTGGCTGACCGTGGAGTAGGCCAGCCTGGCCTTGAGGTTGTCCTTTTGCAGCGCCACGAGCGATGCCGACAGCAAGGAGAAGGCGGCGATAGTCATCAGCAGGTCCGCACTCCAGAGCTCCCTGAGGTAATCCTGACCGAAGATGTAGGTGCTCACCTTGAGCACGGTGAAAACCCCGGCCTTGACCACCGCCACGGCATGCAGCAGTGCGGAGACGGGGGTGGGCGCCACCATGGCGGCAGGCAGCCAGCGGTGAAATGGCATCAACGCAGCCTTGCCGATACCGTAGATATAGAGCAGCAGCAACAGCCCCCCCAGGGCGTGGCTGACATGGCCTTCCATGATCCCGCCCTCGGTGAAGCTCAAGGACCCGGCCAGCCACCAGGTGGCGACAATCGCCACGAGCTGGAAACCGATGGACGTACCCAGCAACAGCACCAGGTAGGTACGCGCCCCTTGCTGGGCTTCACGATTGCCCTTGTGGGCTACCAGCGGGTAGGTGGATAGCGTCAGCACCTCATAGAAGATAAAAAGCGTGAACATGTTTTCGGCGAAGGCAATGCCCATTACCGAAAACAGGGCCACTGCGAAACAGGCATGGAAGCGTGTCTGCTTGCTCTCCTTGGCGCCGCGCATGTAGCCGATAGCGTACAGCGAGGTGATGATCCACAGGCTGGAGGCCACCAGCGCGAAAATCATGCCGAGGGGCTCGACCTCGAAGGCCATGCTCAGGCCCGGCAGCAACTCGATCAGCGTAATGGCGGGTCTCTCGCCCGCCAGGACAGCGGGCAATATCTGCAGGACCGTGGCGAACAGCAGCGCTGCGATGGCCACCATCAGGCCATCGCGAAGATTGGGGTGGCGGCCGCTCAGGGCAATCAGCACAGCCCCCAATGCCGGGATGAGCAAGGTGAGCGGAATGGCCACTGTGGCTTCCATGAACGGGAATGGACTCACCGATAGCCTCCCATCAATGCCTCGGCAGCACGCTCGGCCAGACCCACCGGCAGGGATGTCTCGATGCCGAAGTAGAGGCAGGACAGCGTGAGAAACCAGGTGGGGAGCAGCAGCGACAAGGGGGCTTCACGTACCGTCATTCGTCTGAGCGGCGCTCGGAAGAAGGCCACTTCCACCACCCGCCAGACGTAGAGCAGGGCCAGCACCGACGTTCCCAGCACAAACACGGCTATGGGCCATAGCCCCCCGTCCAGGGCAGCAAGAATCAGATGCCACTTGGTGACGAAACCTGCTGTCAGCGGGACACCGATCAGGGACAGCCCCGCAATGACGAAGGCCGTCATGGTCCAGGGCATCCGCTGCCCGGCACCGGTCATGTGGATCAGCGAAACGCCGCCGAGCCGATAGGCGATACAACCCAGCGCCATGAACAGCGCCGCCTTGGTAATCGCGTGATTGAAGAGGTGAAGTAGAGATGCCATCAGCCCCAGGGTGCTGGCAAAGCTGATGCCAAGGATGATGTAGCCCACCTGGGCCACGCTGGAGTAGGCAAGCATGCGCTTGATATTGGTATGGAAGATGGCAACGATGGACGGAATCAGGATGCCGAGCATCGCCAGCGGCATCAGCAGCAGGTTCATTCCGAGGACATCGAAGCTCAGCTCATGGCCAAACACGCCGAAGATGAAGCGCATCAGCACATAGATGGCCACCTTGGTTGCCGTGGCGGAGAGGAACACGGTGACCGTGGACGGGGCATAGGCATAGGCATTGGGCAGCCACAGGTGCAGCGGAAAGAGTGCCAGCTTCAGCGAGATGCCCACCACGATAAAGGCCAGCGCAGCACGCACCGTCCTGGTGTCATTGACTGCCGGCAGCCTCTCCGCCAGGTCCAACAGGTTCAGGGTACCGGTCATGATGTAGAGAAAGCCGATGCCGATGAGCAGGAAAGTGGTTCCGATCGTCCCCATCATCAGATACTGATAGGAAGCCATTACGGCCTGTCGCTCGCGGCCCGTGGCGATGAGTGAGTAAGATGCCAGAGCGGCAATCTCGAAGAAGACGAAGATGTTGAAGGCATCGCCGGTGATGGTGATCCCCAGGAGTCCGCAATTGGCCAGCAGGAAGGCGGCATAGAAATAGCCATGCTTGTCTTCCCGAACCTCGCTCGCCACGCTGAGCCGTGCGAAAGGCATGACCACCGCACTGATGAAACAGATCACCAGCAGCACCAGGATATTGACGGAGTCCACCCGGTACTCGATCCCCACCGGGGGCAACCAGCCACCCATGTGGTAGGCCACGACCCCTTCAGCCTGGACGCGGATCAACAGCAGCAGGGCGATGGCCAGGGTGAGCCAGCTTGTCAGGGTGGCAGTAGCCCAGGCAGCGCGTGGCGAGCGAGCCATGAGCATCACCAGCGGTGCCGCCAGCATGGGCACGATGACCTGAAATGCCGGCAGGTGAAGCTGAACCAACCCCATCACCACGCCTCGTCCTGAGCGTGGATCTCGTCTTCCTCGATAGTGCCGTAGAGCTCATGGATGCGAACCACCAGGCAAGGCCCACGGCGGTCAGGGCGACGCCAACCACGATGGCGGTCAAGATGAGCACGTGTGGCAGAGGGTTGGAGTAGTCGCTCACGCCCTCCACATGAATCGGCGCGGTCCCCCCCTCCAGCTTGGCCAGACTGATAAAGAAGATGAACACGGAGGTCTGGAAGATATTCAGTCCAACGATCTTCTTGATCAAGTTGCCCTGGGCAATGACGATGTAGAACCCCACCATCATGAGCACTACCACGATCCAGTAGTTATAGAGTCCGAACCACTCCATTACTCTCGCTCCCGACCGGCAAAGGCATAGAACAGGGTGAGAGCGACGGCAGCAACGGTAATGCCCACGCCCAGTTCGATGCCGATGATCCCGAGGGTCTCACCTGCCTGATCGTTCTCAAGCAGGACCTTGTATTCCAGAAACTGCCCACCCAGCACGATGCAAGCCAGGCCAATACCGATGTAGAGCAGCACGCCGAAAGCGGCCAGAAACCGGGCCGCCTCGGGGGGGATGGCCTCCTGCGCCACATCCAGCCCGAATATGAGGCTGAAGATGATGAAGCCTGCGGAGAAGATGATACCGGCCTGGAAGCCGCCCCCGGGGCCGTACTCGCCATGAAACTGGATATACAGCGCGTAGATCACAATCAGAGGAATCATGATCTTGGTAACGACCCGCAGCACGATGTGATGTTTCACGAACGCGTCTCCCTGCGACCGGGCTTCTCCCGGCGACGCTTGCGCTGTCGAGCACGGCCGCTGCCGATGATCAGGATCACCGCCACGGCGGCGGTGAGCACGACCACGGCTTCGGCCAGGGTATCGAGCCCCCGGTAGCTGGCCAGTACGGAGGTCACCATATTGGGGATGCCGATTTCCTCCACCGAGTGCTGGGTGAAATGCGGCGCCAGGTAGGTATGAGCGGGAGCCTGCGGATCGCCGACTCTTGGCATGTCCAGGGTGCCGTAGATGAGAGCCCCACCCGTGATGACCACCACCACCAGAGCCAGCAGGTTCTGACGCGTAATGCGGACTTTTTCTTCACTGGTGGTCAACGCCAGGGTGGCCAACATGAGAATGATCATGATCCCGGCACCGACGGCAGCTTCCGTCAGGGCGACATCAACGGCATCGAGCATCACGAACAGCGATGCCGCCAGCAGGCTGTAAATGCCAGTAAGCATGATCACCGCGAAGAGGTTACGAATCCTCACCGCGGCAATCGCCACCAGGGCCATGAAGGCCAGCAATACGAGGTCGATCAAGGCTGCGATGCGTCATCCTCCTTGTCGGACCGCCAGGGGGACAACTTGCACTGGCGCGCTGTCTTGGTCAGTGCATGACTGGCCGCAGGCGCCGTAAAGAACAGAAACACCAGGGTAAACATAAGCTTGGCGACCACCCCCAGGGAGTCAGCCTGGAGTATCAAACCGCCGAGAATCAGAATCATGCAGAGGGTATCGGTCATGCCGGCCGCCTGGATGCGGGAGTAGAAATCGGGGAAGCGCAGCAGACCAACGCCGCTTATCACCACCAGTATGGCGCCGCTGACCAGCATCAGTCCGCTGATCAGATCCAGTACCAGGCTCATGGCGGCTCCTCCTCACCGCGCCGGCGCGACGCACCGAAGCGGCCCGACTCGAAGAACCGCAGAACAGCCACTACGCCGATATAGTTGAGCAGTGCATAGACAATGGCAATGTCGATGAACTCGGGGCGGCCGACGATGAAGCCAAGCAGGGCAATGAGCAGTACCGTAAGGCTGCCGACGACATTTACCGCAAGGAGTCGGTCGAAGAGCGTCGGCCCAAGGTAGGCGCGGATCAGCGCGCACCCCAGGCTGAAGAGAACGGCCAGAGCGATGGCAACCAGCATCAGGACTCCCCCTCGAGCCGAGTCACCCGCCGGTCCATTTCACCGCTCAGAACACCCTGCTCCAGCTCCTCGGTCAAGGCGTAGAACCAGACCTCCTTCTCGCGGACATAGACGGTCACCGTACCCGGCGTCAGCGTGATGGAGTTGGCGAGAAACACTCGGCCCAGATCGGTTTCCTGAGTGGTGTCCAGTCGGCAGATTCGCGGGCTCAGGCTCTTGCGCCCCAAGACAATATGACGGGCCACCACCAGATTCGCTTTCACCACCTCCATCAGCAGCCAAGGCAGGTACTTGAGGATGGGGATCAGCAGATGGATGGGAAGCCCTTCCCGGTCCAGAATGCGCATGCGATATGCCAGGTACACCGTCAGGGCAACGGATGCCGCCCCCAGCGGGGCCAGAATGGCATGGGTCAATTGACCGGAGAGCAGCAGCCAGATGGCGGCCATGATGCCTGACAGGCTGACGGCATACTTGAGCACATTGAGCTCCTTGATCAACCACGGGAGTATCAGCGCATAAGGTGACTTCATCCTGCCTGATTCAGGGGGGATATGGCACGCTGCATGAGCAAAAAAACATCGTTATCGACCCCAGGAGCCTGATCCAGGTCATGTTCTTGCGCATCGATTGGCTTCGGGATCGGTGCACCTCAAAAGGTGGATAAACTCCCGCCCCCAGCATGCGCAGACAACCCTGGAGTTCGAGCCCTCCTCGCCCGCCGGCAGCCACTGCTGGCACCGTTCATGACGCCTTGGCGTCGGGTGAAAATTTGACCGCTACTCTTGCATTGGGCCACAGTTTGGGTAAGATACGCCTCGCCTGCCCAGATGGCGGAATTGGTAGACGCGCTAGCTTCAGGTGCTAGTATCCGTAAGGATGTGGAGGTTCAAGTCCTCTTCTGGGCACCATCGCTCTCTTGGGAGAACTTGAGAGAGCCTGGTCGGGTAGGCGCCCAAGCGTTTTGTCAGCTCGAAAGTCTCGTGTTCGCCCAGGTGGCGGAA
>NZ_AZQX01000036.1:0-21079 GCF_000568385.1 Halomonas sp. BC04 | reverse complement strand
AACTGTCCAAGGCCATTGCCTTCGATGTCGCCGCCCAGGCACAGGGTGAAGGCGTCGCGCTCAAGACCGATGGTATCAAGCTGCGTCAGGTCATCGAGCGCAACAGCTGGAAACCTGAGTATCGCCGCTACCGTCGCCGATCGTTCTAATTCTTTGCTCCAGTATAAGAAAAAGGCCACCCAGATAACCTGGTGTGGCCTTGTTCTCTTGAGGGAGCAG
Organism: Halomonas sp. BC04; assembly: GCF_000568385.1. Classification (NCBI taxonomy): domain Bacteria; kingdom Pseudomonadati; phylum Pseudomonadota; class Gammaproteobacteria; order Oceanospirillales; family Halomonadaceae; genus Halomonas; species Halomonas sp. BC04. Next base: position 20,860 of record NZ_AZQX01000036.1, on the reverse strand, counting down.
CCTTTTGACGACGTTGCCGTGGTGGCTTAAGCCGTCCCGATCATCTTCCTCAGCACGTAGTGCAGGATGCCGCCGTGGCGGTAGTACTCCAGCTCGTTGGCGGTGTCGATGCGGCACAGGGCCTCGAATTTCTTCTCGCCCTTGTCGCTTTTCACCGTGACCTTCACCTTCCCCCCGGGGGTGAGGGCGTCCAGGCCATCGATGGAGACTGTCTCGTCGCCGGTCAGCCCCAGGGACTTGCGATCCTCGCCTTCCGGAAACTGTAGCGGGACGACGCCCATGCCGATCAGGTTGGAGCGGTGGATGCGCTCATAGGACTCGGCAATCACCGCGCGCACTCCGAGCAGCCGGGTGCCTTTGGCGGCCCAGTCGCGGGAGGAGCCGGTGCCATACTCCTTGCCGGCCACCACCACCAGCGGAGTCTCATTTTCCTGATACTTCATGGCCGCATCGTAGATGGCCATCTGTTTGCCCGTGGGCACGTGGCGGGTCTCGCCACCGACGACACCATCGAGCATCTCGTTCTGGATGCGCACGTTGGCGAAGGTGCCGCGCATCATCACCTCATGGTTGCCGCGACGTGAGCCATAGGAGTTGAAGTCCACCGGTTTGATCCCGCGCTCCTGCAGGTAGCGGCCTGCCGGGCTGTCGGGCTTGATCGATCCGGCCGGCGAGATGTGGTCGGTGGTCACGGAGTCGCCCAGGATCGCCAGGATATTGGCGTCCTTGACGTCTTCGATGGGGTCGGGGTGGCGCCCCATGCCCTCGAAGAAGGGCGGGTGCTGGATATAGGTGGAGTCCGCCGACCACTCGTAGACCTTGCTCTGGGGCACCTTGAGCGCCTTCCAGGTCGCGTCGCCCTCGAAGACTTCGGCATACTCGCTGCGAAACATCTCCGTCTTGACCTTCTCGACGGCGTTGGCAATATCCGCCTGGGAAGGCCAGATATCCTTCAGGTAGACCGGCTTGCCGTCCTTGTCCTCGCCCAGTGGCTCGCTGGAAAGGTCGAGCCGCACGTTGCCGGCCAGGGCATAGGCCACGACCAGCGGGGGAGAGGCGAGCCAGTTGGTCTTGACCAACGGGTGGATGCGGCCCTCGAAATTGCGGTTGCCCGAGAGCACCGAGGCCACGGTGATATCGCCATCCTCGACTGCCTTCTCGATGGGCGGCGGTAGCGGGCCGGAGTTGCCGATGCAGGTGGTGCAGCCGTAGCCGACCAGATTGAAGCCCAATGCATCGAGGTCATCGCTGACCCCGCCGGCTTCCAGGTACTCGGTGACCACCTTGGAGCCCGGTGCCAGGGATGTCTTGACCCAGGGCTTGGTCTTGAGCCCGCGAGCCAATGCGTTGCGGGCCAGCAGGCCGGCCGCCATCATGACGCTGGGGTTCGAGGTGTTGGTACAGGAGGTGATGGCGGCAATCACCACGGCGCCGGGATTGAGCTTGAACGATTCGCCGTCGTATTCGACAAGCTGGCTGTCGTGGTGCTCGTAGCTGTCGTGCACGCCGACGGCGGTCTGGCCGCCCTCGGAGAAGAGCCGGCCCTTCTCCTCGCTGGGCGTCGTATTGCCGCTGTCCTCGCCCTCCATCAGCTTCTCGAAGGTGGCCTTCATGTCCTTGAGTGCCACCCGGTCCTGGGGGCGCTTGGGACCGGCCAGGCTGGCCTCGACCTCGTTCATGTCCAGGTGCAGGGTGTCGCTGAAGATGGGTTCGTGGCCCGGTTCGCGCCAGAGGCCCTGGGCCTTGCAGTAGTGCTCGACCAGTGCGATCACGTCGTCGTCACGGCCGGTCAGCCGCAGGTAGTCGAGGGTCTCCTCGTCCACCGGGAAGAAGCCGCAGGTGGCCCCGTATTCCGGTGCCATGTTGGCAATGGTGGCACGGTCGGCCAACGGCAGGTCGGCCAGGCCGTCACCGTAGAACTCGACGAACTTGCCCACCACGCCGCGGCTGCGCAGCATCTGGGTGACGGTCAGGACCAGGTCGGTGGCGGTGATGCCTTCCCGGAGCTTGCCGGTGAGCTTGAATCCCACCACCTCGGGAATCAGCATCGACACCGGCTGGCCGAGCATAGCCGCTTCGGCTTCGATGCCGCCGACGCCCCAGCCGAGGACGCCGAGGCCGTTGATCATGGTGGTGTGGGAGTCGGTGCCTACCAGGGTGTCGGGGTAGGCGAAGCGCTTGCCGTCTTCCTCCTTGGTCCACACCGTCTTGCCCAGGTACTCCAGGTTGACCTGGTGACAGATACCGGTGCCGGGCGGCACCACCCGGAAATTGTCGAAGGCGTCCTGGCCCCAGCGCAGGAATTCATAGCGCTCGCGGTTGCGCTCCATCTCGATGGCGACGTTGTCCTTGAAGGCAGTGGGGTTGCCGAACTTGTCGACCATGACCGAGTGGTCGATGACCAGGTCCACCGGCGAGAGGGGGTTGATGCGCGCCGGGTCTTCGCCGAGGGCTTCCACTGCTGCTCGCATGGAGGCCAGGTCCACCACGCCAGGCACCCCGGTAAAGTCCTGCATCAGCACCCGGGCCGGGCGATAGCCGATCTCGCGGTCGGAACGGCCCTGCTGCTGCCAGTCGACCAGGGCCTGGAGGTCGTCGCGGGAGACACTGTCGGTGTCGGAGAACCGCAGCTGGTTTTCCAGCAGGATCTTGAGGGTCATTGGCAGGCGGTCGATGTTACCCAGCGCCTCGGCGGCCTTCGGCAGGCTGTAGTAATGATAGGTGGCGCCGTCAGCAACCAGCGTCTGCCGGGTATCCGGTATCTCGTCACGGCTCATGAAAGCCTCCTGTCACGGTAGTGAACGGTCCCTTTTCTTGATCTCATCTTTAACACATGGTCATCATAGGCCTCCCTTTCAAGCGCTGCCCAAGCTTTCTATGCTGAACGAAAGTTCGTTGTGTGGCGCTGCTGTTCCGCCGGGGGGAGGGATCGGCGCCCAGGGAGACCCCGTCATGCATGAAGAACAGCTCGACAGCCAGCCGGTACACTGCCCTTACTGCAATATGCCCTTCGAGCTGCTGGTGGATGCATCCCAGGGGAGCCATGAAACCTGGGAGGATTGCCCCTACTGCTGTGCCCCCATACAACTGCGCATCGTCGTCTCACCCTTCGATGGTGAACTGGAGGATGTGCTCGTGGGACGTGACGACGAGGTGCTATAGCAGAGCACGTTTTGCCCGGATCGGTTCGGGGCGATGCGCCACTCGGTATATCGTGCTGCTACAATGACCGTCCTTGATTCTGGCGGTCCTGTGTCGACGGCTGTCATGCCGAAAGGGTCGAGCTGTCGACACTGCCTGTCTCACTATCCAGCGAGTTGCGAGGTTCTCCATGAGCGAAGCGCGTCACGAACGCCTGATCATTCTCGGTTCCGGCCCGGCCGGTTATACGGCGGCGGTCTATGCGGCCCGTGCCAACCTCAAGCCGGTGCTGATCACCGGGATCCAGGCGGGCGGACAGCTGACCACCACCACCGACGTCGACAACTGGCCCGGCGACGACGTCGGGGTACAGGGCCCCGAGCTCATGGAGCGGATGAAGCGCCACGCCGAGCGGTTCGATACCGAGGTGTTGTTCGACCATATCCATGAGGTGGAACTGCGCGAGCGGCCCTTTACCCTCAAGGGTGACAGCGGAGCCTATACCTGTGATGCGCTGATCATCGCCACCGGCGCCAGTGCCCGCTACCTGGGGCTGGAGTCCGAACAGAAATTCATGGGGCAGGGTGTCTCGGCCTGCGCCACCTGCGACGGCTTTTTCTATCGCAACCAGGAGGTCGTGGTGGTGGGCGGGGGCAACACCGCCGTGGAGGAGGCGCTCTATCTGTCCAATATCGCCTCGAAGGTGACCCTGGTGCACCGGCGCGACACCCTGCGCGCCGAGAAGATCCTGCAGGATAAGCTGCGTGACAAGGCCGAGAACGGCAACGTGGTGCTGGTGTGGAACCATGTGCTGGAGGAGGTGCTGGGCGACAACACCGGCGTCACCGGCGTGCGGATCAAGTCCACCCAGGACGGCAGCACCAGGGAGATCGCCGCACCGGGGTTGTTCATCGCCATCGGCCATAGCCCCAATACGGGTATCTTCGAAGGGCAATTGGAGATGGCCGGCGGCTACATCACGGTGCAGTCGGGCCTGGCGGGCAACGCCACGGCCACCAGTGTGCCGGGTGTGTTTGCCGCCGGAGACGTGATGGATCATGTCTATCGGCAGGCGGTCACCTCCGCCGGTACCGGCTGCATGGCCGCCCTGGATGCCGAACGCTATCTCGATGAGCTGTAGTCGGCCGGTGTCCAGTCAATAATGCGGTGGCACCTCGTCTTCCGGACGGGGTGACGCCATATCCACGTCCAGCAGCGCCTGCTGCTGGTCGCGCAGCTTCTGCTGCATCACGCTGTTGATTCTTTCCAGATGAGTCAGGCGCTTTTCCTGTGCCGCCACGGCTTCATCCAGTGTATCCAGCCAGTGCTCCTGATGAGCAATGCGGCTCTCCAATGTCTCCAGGCGCGATAACAGCCAGGCGGACGTCTGATCGGGGCTCATGCTAGAATCGTTGCGCTGTGTGTCTCTGTTCATCTTGACACCTTCGTCGGGCGATGTGGCTGTATGGCGTATCGTCATCTGACAAGCTGTTGCGTCGCTTTACCTACAACATTTCACCACAACAAGTGAGCATTACGGATCCATGAATCGCAAGGTTATGTTTCGTTGCACTCTCGTCAGTCTGCTGCTGGCCGCTCCGGCGCCGCTGCTGATTGCCCTGTTCATCTATTTCACCGGCGGCGATATGTCGCGTCAGCTTCTTGCCACCCTGGAAGTCGGCGGCCTCACAGTGGTTTATCTCGCCACGCTGGCAGCCGTCTTCCTGTTGCTGCTGGCTGCCACGCTGTTCGTGCATGGCGTGAGTCCGCAGCTTGCCGCCATCGCCGATGTCGAGAACGACGACCGCGAGATCGGCGAAGTCAAATGGTTCAATGTCAACAAGGGATATGGCTTCATCAAGCGTGACAGCGGGGAGGATGTTTTCGTCCACTTTCGCGCCATTCGCGGCCGCGGGCATCGGACCCTGGCCGAGGGCCAGAAGGTGCGTTACTACGTGATCGAGAATGAGAGGGGGCTTCAAGCCGACGACGTCACCGTGATTACTTGAACGAAGCGCCTGCGCTCGACCAGGCGTTGTTGGAGGCATGGGAAGAGAGCACTTCCGCCTAGCCTGGCCATCGCTCGGCAGCTTCTTAGGCTAATCGTATCTGCTTTTCCTCATCGCCCCGCCTGTTTCCGGAAACAGGCGGGGCGATGTCGTTTGGGTCACTGGCCGGGGTCGGGCCATTCGATGACCGCTTCGCTGCCGTCGGGCAGCACGCGCCAGAAGCGGTCGGGGTCGTCGCCGGGCTGCCAGCTGCCCAGCGAGCAGCGCACTTCGCAGCCGAGGCGAGCGGCGGCTTCCCGGGCGCAGTCGCAGTCTCGCGCCCAGGGGGTATGAGCGCTGTCGAACCACAGGCTGGCGTAGCCGTCGGCAGCCTTCTCCACCAGCAGCACCGGCACGCCATGGCCGTCATGGTGGCCACGTGTCTGCCACTGCCTGCGCCCTGCCGTACTCAGTGGAGGGCTATCCAGGCGCTCGCCGAGCCAGGCATTCAGTGCGTCCAGCGGGGCCTTGGACAGGTAGATCTCGATATCCGGGTAGTCAGTCATGCGAACCCTCAGGGCTGGGCGGTGCCGTTGACGAAGAGCCTGGCCAGGATCGCTTCGTAGATCCGGCTGAGATCGTCGAGGTCGGCGGCACGGACCCGTTCGTTGGCCTGGTGAATGGTGGCATTGCGTGGCCCCAGCTCCACCACCTGGCTGCCCAGGGTGGCGATGAAGCGCCCGTCCGATGTGCCGCCGGAGGTCGAGAGTATCGGCCTGCGGCCGAGCACGGTCTCGACGCCGTGCAGGGCGGCGTCCACCAGCACCCCCTCGGGGGTCAGGAAGGGCTCGCCGTTGAGCGTCCAGTCGATATGATACTCGATGCCGAAGTCGTCGAGTATGGCGGCGGTGCGCTCGCGCAGCTGTTCATGGGTCACTTCGGTGGAGAAACGGAAGTTGAAGACCACTTCCACGTCTCCGGGTATGACATTGGTGGCGCCGGTGCCGGCGCGAATATTGGAGATCTGGAAGCTGGTGGCGGGAAAGAAGTCATTGCCCGCGTCCCAGTGCTCCCGCACCAGGGCGTCAAGTGCCGGCATGGCCTGATGGATGGGGTTGCGGGCCAGGTGCGGGTAGGCCACGTGGCCCTGCTTGCCCCTGACGTGCAACACGCCGCCCAGCGAACCACGCCGGCCGTTCTTGATCACGTCTCCCAGCACGTCGGTGGAGGAGGGCTCGCCCACCACGCAGTAGTCGAGTCGCTCGTTGGCCTCGCGCAGGTGCTCGACCACGGCGCGGGTACCATCCACCGCCGGCCCTTCCTCGTCGGAGGTGATCAGGAAGCCGATCTTTCCGTGGTGGTCGGGGTGCGTGGCAACGAACCGCTCGGTGGCGGTGATCATCGCCGCCAGACTGCCCTTCATGTCGGCGGCCCCTCGCCCCCGGAGCATCCCCTCGTCGTCGATACAGGGTTCGAAGGGGGGGTGCTCCCAGTGCACATGGGGGCCGCTGGGCACCACGTCGGTATGGCCTGCGAAGGCCATTACCGGGCCGTGATGGCCGCGCGTCGCCCAGAAGTTCTCCACGTCACCGAACGGCAGCCGCTCGATATGAAAGCCGATGCGTTCGAGTCGCTCGATCATCAGCGCCTGGCAGCCGAGGTCGTCGGGGGTCACCGATGGGCGGCTCATCAGCTCGATGGCCAGCGCCAGTGTCGGAGAGAGGGGCTCAGTTGTGGGCATGCAGCGCCTCGTTGAGAGCAATGGCACTCTTGTTGGTCAGGCACTCGATGCGACCGTTCTGCGAGTTGCGACGCAACAGCAGGTCGTCATGGCCGGCGAGCTCCCGGGCGGCCACGGTCTTGACCTCCTGGTTCTGGTCGTCGAGCAGGGTGACCTTGGCCCCCGCGGTGATGTAGAGCCCGGCCTCGACGGTGCAGCGGTTGCCCAGGGGAATGCCGATACCGGCGTTGGCGCCGATGAGGCAGCCTTCGCCCACCTTGATGACGATATTTCCGCCGCCGGAGAGGGTGCCCATGGTGGAGCAGCCGCCGCCCAGGTCGGAGCCCTTGCCGACCATGACGCCGGCGGAGATGCGTCCCTCGATCATGCCTGGGCCCTCGGTGCCGGCGTTGAAGTTGACGAAGCCCTCGTGCATCACAGTGGTACCTTCACCCAGGTAGGCGCCCAGGCGTACCCGGGCGGTATCGGCGATGCGTACGCCGCCGGGTACCACGTAGTCGGTCATCTTGGGGAACTTGTCGACACAGTCCACCGAGAGGGTTCTCCCCTCCAGTCGTGCCTTGAGACGCCGGGCGGGCAGCTCCTCAATGTCGATGGGGCCCTCGCTGCTCCAGGCGATGTTGCGCAGCAGGCCGAACATGCCGGTCAGGTCGAGCTGGTGTGGCTTGACCAGGCGGTGGGACAGCAGGTGCAGTTTGAGATAGACCTCGGGTGCACTCTGCGGCGGCAGGTCGCTTTCCAGGAACATGGCGACCAGCGGCCGCTGGCTGGCGGCGAAGGCATCTGCCAGTTCTGCCTGGGCGGTATGGCCGACGGCCTTGAAGGCTTCTCCCAGCGCAGCGCAATGCTCGGGCAGGAAGCTGACCGCGGCATTGCCGGCGGGGGCGTCGAGCACCTTGGCGGCGGCCTTGACCAGGCCGTCGTCGGGATTGAGCAGCGGCGCCGGGTAGTAGATTTCCAGCCAGTCGCCCTGGGTGTTCTGGGTGCCGATTCCGATTGCAAAGCTTAGCATGGGATATCCTCTTGATAGGGTGGGGGCGAGCCGCGGCTCAGCCCTGGAGTTTGTCGTAGTCGCCGTCCCGATAGCCGATGAGAATCTCGCCCTCGTTGGTCTCCAGCAGGGGGCGCTTGAGCAGGGTCGGATTGGCGAGTATCAGTCGGCGAGCCTTGTTGGCGTCGACATCCTGCTTGTCCTCTTCGGGGAGTTCGCGCCAGGTGGTGCTGCGTGTGTTGAGCACCTTGACCAGCGGCACACGGTGCAGGATATGCTCGAGCAGCGCGGCGGAGAGGCCGTCCTCGCGAAGGTCGTGCACCTTGAAGGGGATGCCCTTGTGGTCCAGGGCCTTGCGTGCCTTGCGGCAGGTGTCGCAATTCTTGATCACGTACAGGGTCAGCATGATGCGCTCCTTTCGATGAAACGGCGAATGCGCCTTGCCGCCTCTACGGTAGCGTCCAGCTCGGCCACCAGTGCCAGGCGCACGCGCCCGGCACCGGGGTTGAGACCATGGGTCCCCTCGCGACCCATATAGGAGCCGGGCAGCACGCTGACATGCTCCTCGGCGAATAGCGTCCGGGTAAAAGCCTCGTCATTCCCGCCCGGCACCGCGGGCCAGAGGTAGAAGCTCGCCTCGGGGGCGGGAAACGCCATGACCGGTGCCAGTATCTCGGCGACGGCGGCAAACTTATCGCGATAGGCGTCACGGTTGGCGCGAACATGGGCCTCGTCGTTCCAGGCGGTGATCGAGGCGTGCTGCAGCGGCAGCGACATGGCACAGCCATGGTAGGTGCGGTAGCGCTTGAAGGGGGCGATCAGCCCGGCGTCACCGGCGACGAAGCCGGATCGCAGCCCCGGCAGGTTGGAGCGCTTGGAGAGCGAGTGGAACACCAGGCAGCGGCTATAGTCGTGGCGTCCCAGGGCGGCGCAGGCCTCGAGCAGCCCCGGTGGCGGTGCGCCCTCGTTCAGGTAGAGTTCCGAGTAGCACTCGTCCGAGGCGATGATAAAGTCGTATTCATCCGCCAGGGCAATCAGTTTCTTGAAATCATCCAGCGGCGTCACCGCGCCGGTGGGGTTGCCCGGCGAGCAGAGGAAGACGAGCTGGACCTCCCGCCAGGTATCGGCTGATACGGCGTCGAAGTCCGGGCGAAAGTCGTTCTCGGCGCGGCAGTCGAGGTAGAGCGGCTGGCCGCCGGCGAGTAGGGTGGCGCCTCGTAGATCTGGTAGAAGGGGTTGGGCACCGCGACCCGGGCCGGCCGGGTGCGATCCAGGGCGGCCTGGACGAAGGCGAAGATCGCCTCGCGGGTGCCGTTGACCGGCAGCACCTGGTGCTCGGGATCGAGCCCTGTGAGGCCGAAGCGACGACTCGCCCAGCCGGCGATGGCGTTGCGCAGCTCGGGCATGCCGGCGGTGGCCGGATAGCGGGCCATCTCCGGGAGATGCGCTTGCAGCGTTGCCAGTGCCGCCGCGAAGGGGGCGTGCTGGGGCTCGCCGATGGTGAGCGGCACGTGTTTCAGCTCGGCGGGAGGCGTCACGCCGGCCTTCAGGGCGGCGAGTCTCTCGAAGGGGTAGGGCTTGAGGGCGTCGAGATCGGGATTCATCGGTGTCCAGGACGCCGTGGACTGGCGTCGTATTTGCGTTGTGATGCAGGGCACGGCGCAACAGGCGTGCGGGCAGACCGCCGATTATAGGGAAGGCCCCGGCTTGCCTCAAACCCGCTAGCCGGAAACGTCGAGGACCTCGATCAGGCGCTCGCGCAGGCGCTGCTGGCGCTCGGGGTCCGTCAGCGGTCGCCCGCCCTTGTCGGTGATGAAGAAAACGTCCTCGACCCGCTCCCCCAGGGTGGCGATCTTGGCTGCCGAGAGGGCGATGTCCTGCTCCATGAAGATGCGCCCCACGCGGGCCAGCAGGCCGGGGCGGTCCGGGGCGGTGAGCTCCAGCAGGGTGCGTTCGTTGGCCGGGTCCTGCTCGATCAGTACTTCCGTGGCGACATGGAAGTGGCGCAGCTGGCGAGGGGTGTGGCGGGTGACGATCTGGGGGTAGTCTTCCGGGTCGTCGAGCTCCTCCACCAGGTGACGGCGGATGGCCTCGATGCGCTCGGCATCCCGGATCGACTCGCCGCGACTGTCTAGCACGATGAAGGTGTTGAGCGTCCAGTCGTTACTCGAGGTGGCGATGCGAGCGTCATGGATGGAGAGCCCCAGCTGTTCCATGGCGGCGGCGGTGGCGGCGAAAAGGTCATCCACCGAGGGGGTGTGGATGAATACCTTGGTACCGCCGTCGGTCATGTCGTCGGTGGGGGCACTGATCAGTATCAGCGGCAGCTGCGAGTCGCCGTGGGCGAGAATGCCCATGGTCTGCCAGACGATCTCGCTGGGCGCGTACTGCAGGAAATAATCCTCGCCGAGGGATTCCCAGAGACGGTCAACCCGGGGCAGCTCGGCCCCCACCGAGGCCAGTAGAGAGCGCGCCTCGCCCCGGGTCTCGCGTACCCAGTCCTCGCGGTCGAGCGGATTGTCCAGGCCGCGGCGCAGAGCGCGCTTGGTCTCGGCGTGTAGCTGGCGCAGCAGCGAGGCGCGCCAGCCGTTCCACAGCGTCGGGTTGGTGGCATTGATATCGGCCACCGTCAGCACGTAGAGGTAGTCCAGGCGGGTTTCGTCGCCGACGCGGGAGGCGAACTCGCGGATCACGTCGGGGTCGGTGATGTCGCGCTTCTGAGCCACCATCGACATCACCAGGTGGTTCTCGACCAGCCAGCTGACCAGCCTTGTGTCGCGGCTGGAAAGGCCGTGGCGCTGGGCGAAGCGCTCCACGTCACGGGCTCCGAGGATGGAGTGGTCGCCGCCACGGCCCTTGCCGATGTCGTGGTACAGGCCGGCGATCCACAGCAGTTCGAGCTTGGGCATCTGATGGATCAGGGTGGCGGCCACGGGAAATTCATCCCGGGCGTCGGGCTCGCGGAAGCACTGGATGAACTTCAGCAGGCGCAGGGTATGCGCATCCACGGTATAGATGTGAAAGAGATCGTGTTGCATCAACCCCACCGCCTGGCCGAACTCCGGCAGGTACTTGCCCAGCACGCCGTAGCGGTTCATGCGCCGCAGCTGGCGCGCCACATTACCGCCGGAGCGGAGTAACGACATGAACAGGTGCTGATGGTGGGGGTCATCGCGGTAGAGGTCGTCGATCTGATGGCGGTGGTCGCGGATCAGGCGAATGGTGTCGGCGCGGACCCCCTCGATCTCGGGGTGCTCCGCCATCAGCAGGAACAGCTCGAGCAGGGCCGAAGGGTGCTCGCGGAACACCGCGCGACTGCGGGCCTGGATGTAACCGCCTGCGATCTCGAAGCGCTCGTTGAGGGGTACCGATTCCAGGCGCTCGCCGCTGCGCAGGATCGCCTCGTCGAAGTGCTGCAGCAGCATGTCGTTGAGGCCCGCCAGGGCCGTGACATGCCGGTAGTAGCGCTTCATGAACTGCTCGACGGCCAGCCGCTCTGGGGTGTCGCGGTAGCCGAACAGCTCGGCGATGGTGCGCTGATGGTCGAACTGCAGGCGATCCTCGGCGCGATCGGTCAGCATGTGCAGGGCGTATCGCACCTGCCACAGGAAGGCCTGGCCCTGGCTCAGGATGCGCAGCTCGGCATCGTTCATGAAGCCGTTCGCCACCAGGTCCTCGTAGCGCTGGCTGCCGAAGTGGCGCTTGGCCACCCAGCCGATCATCTGGATGTCCCGCAGTCCGCCGGGTGAACTCTTGATATTGGGTTCCAGGTGGTACTCGGAGTTGTTGAAGCGGTGGTGGCGGGTGATCTGCTCCTGCCACTTGGCCTCGAAGAACTGGTCGGCGGGCCACATGCGGTCGGCGGCGATACGGGCCTTCATGGCGTCGCGCAGGCGTTCCGGGCCGGCCAGGGTACGCGACTCCATCAGGTTGGTGATCACCGTGATGTCGCCGGCGGCCTCGCGCTCGCAGTCGGCCAGCGAGCGCACGCTGTGGCCGATCTCCAGGCCGATGTCCCACAGGAAGGTGATGAAGGCGGTCAGCGGCTCCCGGTAGGGCTCGTCGTCGTCATGCTCGAGCAGCAGCATCAGGTCGACGTCCGAGTGGGGGTGCAGCTCGCCGCGTCCATAGCCTCCCACCGCCAGCAGCGCCACGCGGTCGTCGGGCCATGGCTGCAGCGCCCAGGCGATGGCGAGGAGGCGGTCGAGACACCAGGCGCGGCCATGCACCAGGTCGCGAATGTCGGCGCCGGCACGAAAGCGCTCGTCGAGCCGGGCCTGGATGTCGCCGAGGGCCGCCTTGAAGGGGGCGATGGGCGATCGGTTGCCGGTCAGTTCGCTGTGAAATGCCTCGGCGTCGAACAGCGTCTCGTCCGGCGAAAAACGGTAGTGGTGCAGGAGCATGGGCGTTCGACTCAGTGGTCGAGGAAGGCGAGATCTTCTTCGCCACGGACAGTGAGCACCTCGACGCCGGTTTCGGTGACCAGGAGCGTGTGCTCCCACTGGGCGGACAGGCTCTTGTCCCGGGTCACGGCGGTCCAGCCATCGCGCAGCACCTTGGTCTGGTGCCCACCGACGTTGATCATCGGTTCGATGGTGAAGCACATGCCGGCTTCCAGCACCGCGTCGGCCTCGGGGGCGTAGCCGTCATAATGCAGCACCTGGGGGTCTTCATGGAAGGTGGCGCCGATACCGTGGCCGCAGAAGTCGCGCACCACCGAATAGCCATTGGCCTCGGCGTGCTGCTGGATGGCCCGGGCCAGCTCGGAGAGGTGTACGCCGGGGCGGACCAGGGCGATGCTGTGGTAGAGGCACTCCTGGGTGACCCGGCACAGGCGCTCGCCCTGGATGCTCTCACCGATGATGAACATCACGCTGGAGTCGCCGTGATAGCCGTCGGCCGTCTTCACCGTGACATCGATATTCATGATGTCACCCTTCTTCAACCGCTTGCTGTTGTCCGGGATGCCATGGCAGACCACATGGTTGATCGAGGTGCAGATCGATTTCGGAAAGCCGTGGTAGTTGAGCGGAGCCGGCGTGGAGCCCAGCTCGTTGACGATGTAGTCATGGCACAGGCGGTCGAGCTCGCCGGTGGTGACTCCGGCCTTTACATGCGGCGCGATCATTTCCAGTACGCTGGCGGCCTGACGGCCGGCTTCGCGCATCATCTCGATCTCGTCGGGCGTCTTGATGGGAATGTTCATGGGGTCTCGGTTCTGAGGGGTTGTCGCGCCCGGAAAAGGCGGGTATACGCGGCGGGCGACTTCATCTCGTCGGCGAACTATGGTATAAAGCCGCGCGCTATCCTGCAATCGTCGACCCTCCCTCAAGGCCGTGGCTCGGCCGAGAGTCGATGACAGTGATGGCGTGATAACGAGGCGTATACCGCGTTTCGACAACATAGCCTTGAAAAACACACACGCACCGGCACATGGTCCCGGGTGCTGCCGCGGCACCGCCTCGGTAGTCGGATCCATGGGGTGCGTGGAGGCCTAACCCGATTTTCAGGAGTCATCATGGCACACGTCAATATGCGCGATCTGCTGAAGGCAGGCGCTCACTTCGGTCACCAGACCCGTTACTGGAACCCGAAGATGGGCAAGTTCATCTTCGGCGCCCGCAACAAGATCCACATCATCAACCTCGAGCACACCCTGCCGGCCCTCAATGAGGTGATCGACGTGGTCGAGAAGATGGCCGCGTCCAACAACAAGATCCTGTTCGTTGGCACCAAGCGCAGCGCCAGCAAGATCATCAAGGAAGAGGCCAACCGTGTCGGCCACCCGTTCGTCAATCACCGCTGGCTGGGCGGCATGCTGACGAACTACAAGACCATTCGTCAGTCGATCAAGCGTCTGCGCGACCTCGAGACCATGCGCGAGGACGGCACCTTCGAGAAGCTGACCAAGAAAGAGGTCCTGATGGCGACCCGCGAGCAGGACAAGCTCGAGCGCTCCATCGGCGGCATCAAGGAAATGGGCGGCTTGCCCGATGCCCTGTTCGTCATCGACGTCGATCACGAGCGCATCGCGATCAACGAGGCTAACAAGCTGGGCATTCCGGTCATCGGCGTGGTGGATACCAACTCCGATCCGGATGGTGTCGACTACGTGATCCCGGGCAACGATGACTCCATCCGTGCCATCCAGATCTACGTCAAGGCGATCGCTGATGCCTGCGCACGTGCGAAGGAAGGCCGTCCCGACGAGTTCGTCGAGGTCACCGAGAGTGAAGGCGGCGACGCGACTGCCGCTGCCGAGTAACGGCGAGCCATCCGGCAGGTACGCCTGCCCGGCGCGTCGGGTCTGCTTCAGCCCCGGCCCGCTCTCCCGCCCCGGCAGTGCCGGGGCGGGAATCCACCGGGCCCCGCAAGGGTCCGGCGCACTTATTTCCAGGTCGAACCGATCCAGGGTTCAACTATCAAGAGGTGAATACCATGGCAGCGATCAGCGCCTCCCAGGTCAAGGAACTGCGCGAGCGTACCGGGCTCGGCATGATGGAGTGCAAAAAGGCTCTCACCGAGGCCGATGGTGACATCGAGGTCGCCATCGAGAACCTGCGCAAGAGCTCCGGTCTCAAGGCCGCCAAGAAGGCCGGCCGCACCGCCGCCGAAGGCGCCGTGGTGACCCGTGTCGCCGAAGACGGCAGCTACGGCGTGGTGGTGGAGATCAACTCCGAGACCGACTTCGTCGCCCGTGACGACAACTTCAAGGCCTTCGCCGACAAGATTGCCGACGCCTTCTTCTCCGCCAAGAGCGAGGACGTGGCAGCGGTGATGAGCGGCGAGCTCGAGACCGTTCGCGAGCAGCTGGTGCAGAAGATCGGCGAGAACATCAGCGTGCGTCGCTGTGCCGTCGTCGAGGCAGCCGAAGGCGGGCTGGTTGGCGAGTACGTGCACGGTGGCCGCATCGGCGTGCTGACCGAGCTCAAGGGTGGCAACACCGAGGTGGCCAAGGATGTCGCCATGCACGTGGCGGCGATCAATCCGTCCGTGGCGCGCCCCGAGGACATGCCCCAGGAAGAGCTCGACAAGGAAAAGGCGATCATCCTGGCCCAGCCCGACATGGCCGGCAAGCCTGAGCAGATCGCCGAGAAGATGGTCGAAGGCCGCCTGAAGAAGTACCTGGCCGAGAACAGCCTGACCGAGCAGCCCTTCGTCAAGGATCCGAACCAGAGCGTGGCCGAGTTCGTCAAGGCCGCGGGTGGTGAGGTTCTCGGTTTCATCCGCTTCGAGGTGGGTGAGGGCATCGAGAAGGAAGAGGTCGATTTTGCCAAGGAAGTCATGGAACAGGCTGGCCGTAGCTAAGGTCAGAGTTTCCAGTTCGAAGAACGGCGTGCGCGCGAGCGCACGCCTTCTCGTATCCGGCCGCCGCGTCGGCCGTCGTAGAATTGCTGCATCCCCTTGCGCCCAGGAGAGTTGCCATGCCCACAACCGAACAGGTCGATAGCACCGTCCAGCCCCGCTCCGACAAGTCCCGCAGTGACAAGTCCAAGTACAAGCGCATCCTGCTCAAGCTCTCCGGCGAGGCCCTGATGGGCGAACACGAATTCGGGATCGACCCCAAGGTGCTCGATCGCATGGCGCTGGAAATCGGGCAACTGGTCGGCATCGGCGTGCAGGTGGGTATCGTGGTCGGTGGGGGCAACCTGTTCCGCGGCGCTGCACTCAACGAGGCCGGCATGGATCGCGTCACCGGCGATCACATGGGTATGCTGGCTACGGTGATGAATGCCCTGGCCATGCGCGATGCGCTGGAGCGTTCCAATATCCGCTCGCGGGTCATGTCGGCCATTCCCATGAGCGGGGTGGTGGAGCACTACGACCGACGCACTGCCATTCGCTACCTGACGTCCGGAGACGTGGTATTGTTTTCCGCCGGAACCGGTAACCCGTTCTTCACCACCGATTCGGCGGCCTGCCTGCGCGGGATCGAGATCGATGCCGACGTGGTGGTCAAGGCCACCAAGGTGGACGGGGTCTACGACAAGGACCCGGTCAAGCACGCCGATGCGATCAAGTACGACATGCTGAGCTATGACGATGCGCTCGACCAGAAGCTCGGCATCATGGATTTGACCGCCATCTGCCTGGTGCGGGACCATAACATGCCGGTTCGCGTATTCAACATGAACAAGTCGGGCGCCCTGCTGAACCTGGTGATGGGCGGCAAGGAAGGCACGCTGATAGACAGAGGTTGACACTGTGATCGATGACATCAAGAAAGATGCTGAAAGCCGAATGAAGAAGAGCCTCGAGGCCCTTCATGGCAACTTCAACAAGATCCGTACCGGGCGTGCTCACTCCAGCATCCTCGACTCGGTGACGGTGGACTATTACGGTAGCCAGGTGCCGCTGAGCCAGGTGGCCTCGGTCAACGTGGAAGACGCCCGTACGCTGAGTATCGTGCCGTGGGAGCAGGGCATGGTGGCCAAGATCGAGAAGGCGATCATGACCTCCGACCTGGGCCTGAACCCCGCCAGCGCCGGTACCGTGATTCGCGTTCCGATGCCGATGCTCACCGAGGAGACGCGCAAGGGCTACATCAAGCAGGCGCGTGCCGAGGCCGAGCATGCCCGCGTGGCGGTTCGCAATGTGCGTCGCGATGCCAATGGCGAGTTCAAGGCCCTGCTCAAGGAGAAGGAGATCTCCGAGGATGAGCAGCATCGGGGAGAAGAGGCCATCCAGAAGCTGACCGACAAGTACATTGCCGAGATCGACAAGCTGTTGGAAACGAAGGAACATGACCTGATGCAGGTCTGAGGAGCGTCGGGCGGACCGCCTCGCCGAGAGGCTTCCGCCTGGCCCCGCCCATTCCATTGCGAGACATCATGACGTCAGCGCAGACCCCAGAATCCCAGGTGCCGCCGTGTGCATCGGGTGGAGACGTGCCGCGACATGTGGCGATTATCATGGATGGCAACAATCGCTGGGCGCGAGCGCGGGGGCTCTCCGGTGTACGCGGCCATCGTGCCGGTGTCGAGGCCGTGCGCGCGGTGATCCGTCGTGCCGCAGAGCGCGGCGTGGAAACGCTGACCCTGTTTGCCTTTTCCAGCGAGAACTGGCGGCGTCCCGAAGCCGAAGTGCGTGCCCTGATGGAGCTGTTCCTGATCGCCCTCAAGCGTGAAGTGAAAAAGCTCCACGCCAACGGGATCCGGCTCTCGGTAATCGGCGACCGCTCCGCCTTCTCTACGTCAATTCAGAAGTACATCGTCCGGGCCGAGGCGCTGACACGGGACAATACCCGCATGCATCTGGTGGTCGCTGCCAACTATGGTGGCCACTGGGACATTACCGGGGCCGCCCGCCGTCTTGCCCAGCGTGCCGTCGCGGGGGAGCTTGACCCCGCTTTCATCACCGAGAAGAGCGTGCAGGACGAGCTCTGCCTGGCCCAGGAGGCCCCGGTGGATCTCTGCATTCGCACCAGCGGCGAGCAGCGCATCTCCAATTTCCTGCTGTGGCAGATGGCCTATGCCGAACTTTACTTCACGCCACTGCTATGGCCCGACTTCGATGGTGCGGCACTTGACCTGGCCATCGACGACTTCCGCCGAAGGCAACGCCGCTTCGGCATGACCGACGAGCAGATCGAGGCCCAAGGTGCTTAGACAGCGAATTATCACTGCGGCCTGGCTGGCGCCACTGATGCTGGCAGGCCTGTTTGGCCTGCAGGGCGGCGCCTTTGCCGCCTTTACGGCTGCCATCGTTCTGCTGGCGGCCTGGGAGTGGACCAATCTTGCCGGGGTCACGGAGCCGAACCAGCGCCTGGCCCTGGTGGCTGGCCTGGCCGTGGCCATGCTGCTGCTCTGGGCGACAGGTGCCATGCTGGCCGTCTGGCCGCTATGGTTGGCGCTGGTGGGGTGGCTGGCCAATCTCTACTGGGTGATCCACTATCCCGCCAAGGGAGAGCAGTGGCAGTCGCCGCTGCGGCGGCTGGCCATGGGCCTCTGGGTCCTGCTGCCGGCCTGGGTCGGCTTCAATATCCTGCGCGAGGCCGGGGCGATATGGCTGCTCTTCGTGCTGCTGCTGGTCTGGGGCGCCGATATCGGTGCCTATTTTTCCGGCCGCGCCTGGGGGCGGCGCAAGCTCGCGCCCCGGGTCAGCCCCGGCAAGTCCTGGGAGGGGGTTTTCGGTGGGCTTGTCGTCACTTTTCTGCTGGCGCTGGTGTTCGCCGTATGGCAAGACCTGGGCGTGGCCGGTGGCCTGGCCTTGGTCCTCGCTACCGCGGCAGTGACCCTGGTGTCGGTGCTGGGTGACCTGGTGGAGAGCATGCTCAAGCGTTACCGGGGCATCAAGGACTCCAGCAATCTCCTGCCCGGTCATGGCGGTGTCCTCGACCGCATCGACAGCCTCACGGCGGCCGTGCCGCTGTTTGCGCTGCTCTCTCTCGGGGTTCTGTAGGTGCTGGCTGTCACGGTACTCGGCGCGACCGGTTCGATCGGCACCAGCACGCTGGATGTGATCGCTCGCCATCCCGAGCGCTACCGGATTCACGCCCTGACGGCCCATCGCTCCCGCGAGGCCCTGCTGGCTCAGTGCCGGCTCCACCGGCCGAGCGTGGCGGTGCTGGACAGGGAGGAGGATGCCGCCTGGCTGCGCCGGGAACTTGCCGAAGCCGGGCTGAAAACGGAGGTACGTAGTGGCGCCGAGGCGCTGGTCGAAGTGGTCGAAGCGGATGAGGTAGACGTGGTGATGGCCGCCATCGTCGGTGCCGCCGGGTTGCTGCCGACGCTGGCGGCGGTGCGCGCCGCGAAGCGGGTACTGCTGGCCAACAAGGAGGCGCTGGTGATGTCCGGCGCCCTGTTCATGGACTCGGTGGCCCGGCATGGTGCCCTGCTTCTGCCGATCGATTCCGAACATAATGCCATCTACCAGTGTCTACCTCACGAGCATCGTGGTGGCCTGGCAAGGCACGGTGTCACCCAGTTGCTGCTGACCGCATCCGGCGGGCCCTTTCGCGGCTGGTCGCCGGAGGCGCTGTCGACGGTCACGCCGGACCAGGCCTGCGCGCACCCCAACTGGTCCATGGGGCGCAAGATTTCCGTGGACAGTGCCACCCTGATGAACAAGGGGCTGGAGCTGATCGAGGCGTGCTGGCTGTTCGATGCGCGCCCGGAGCAGGTAAAGGTAGTGGTGCATCCCCAGAGCGTGATCCACTCCATGGCAGCCTACAGCGACGGGTCGGTGCTGGCGCAGTTGGGCAACCCCGACATGCGCACCCCCATCGCCTACGGGCTGGCCTGGCCGGAGCGGATCGATGCCGGGGTCGAGGCCCTCGACCTGTTCCAGGTCGCACGGCTGGACTTCGAGGCACCGGATGAAGCGGCCTTTCCCTGCCTGCGGCTGGCCCGGGAAGCCATCGTGGCCGGGGGAACGGCGCCGGCGGTGCTCAATGCAGCCAACGAGATCGCGGTCGATGCCTTTCTCGCCGGCCGGCTGGGGTTTGGCGGTATCGCTGAGCTGGTGGAGAGGACGCTGGAGGCGCTGCCTGTGGCGCCGGCCACCGACCTGGATACCATCCTGGAGGCCAATGCGCGGGCTCGTCACACGGCCAGCGACTGGCTGAAACGTCGTTGAGCCAATCACCGGTGGCGACTCTCATCATGATGTTACCTAGAAGGAGGCTGACTTGGGCCTGATCCAGAATGTGCTGGCCGTCATCGTGGTGCTGGGCCTGCTGATTACCTTCCACGAGTACGGGCATTACTGGGTGGCGCGGCGCTGCGGCGTCAAGGTGCTGCGCTTCTCGGTGGGCTTCGGCAAGCCCATCTGGTCCCGCGTCGACCGCAACGGCACCGAATTCGCCATCGCCGCCATCCCGCTGGGCGGCTATGTCAAGATGCTTGACGAGCGTGAGGCTCCGGTTCCCGACCATCAGCTCGACCAGGCCTTCAATCGCAAGTCGGTGTGGCAGCGCATTGCCATCGTGGCAGCCGGCCCGCTGGCCAATTTCCTGCTCGCCATCGTCGCCTACTGGGCCCTGTTCGTTGCCGGTACCACCACAGTGGCGCCGGTGGTCGGCGATGTGGCCGTCGATTCGCCGGCCGAGCGTGGCGGCCTGCGCAGCGGGCAGGAGATCGTCTCGGTGGAGGGCGATGCGGTACGCTCCTGGGATGACATCAATCTCCGCCTGATCGCCCGCATCGGGGCCAGCGGCGAGCTGCTGTTCCAGGCGCGCGGCGATGCCAGTGAGGAGGCACGGGAGTATCGGCTGCCGGTGGAGAGCTATCTGGTTCGCCAGGATCCTCCGCAGCCGCTGGCCACCCTGGGCATAACCCCCTGGCAGCCGCCGTTTCCGGCCCGGCTGGGGCAGGTCATCGAGGGAGAAGCGGCCGCCCAGGCCGGGCTGCAGGCCGGCGATGAAGTCCTCGCGGTGAACGGCACGCCGGTCGATGACTGGATGGATTTCGTCAATATCGTGCGCACTAGTCCCGGCGAGAGCCTTGCCCTTGACGTGGCACGCAACGGCGAGCAACTGAGCCTGACAATGGTGCCCGGCGAAAGAGAGCTGGAAAACGGCGTTTCCATCGGCTACGTTGGCGCCGGGGTCGAGAGCGTGGAGTGGCCGGAAGAGTATCGGCGCGAGATTCGCTATGGCCCCGTGGAGGCCCTGGGGCAGGCGGTAGGACGCACCAGTGACATGACGCTCTTGACCCTGGGCGCTATCCGCAAGATGCTGGTAGGGCTGATCTCGCCTTCGAACCTGTCCGGACCCATTACCATCGCCCAGGTGGCCGGTGATACGGCTCGTACCGGTCTGGAAAGCTTCGTCAGTTTTCTGGCCTACCTGTCGATCAGCCTGGCGGTGCTGAACCTGCTGCCCATTCCGGTGCTCGACGGCGGCCACCTGCTTTATTATTTCGTGGAAGCGGTCCGTGGCCGGCCGGTTTCCGAGCGGACCCAGGCGATGGGGCTGCGTATTGGTTTGGCGCTGATAGCCACGCTGATGTTGATGGCGCTCTATTTCGATCTGATGCGTCTCTGGTAGCGAGCGACTCT
>NZ_AZQX01000035.1:0-6384 GCF_000568385.1 Halomonas sp. BC04 | reverse complement strand
TCCACCCTGGTAAGGTCATGTTGGTTGAACCCAATATTTCACAGCTGCCAGATAAACTGAATGCTGCTACTTTGATTGGTGTGGATGCTGCACTTGGATGTGCAGATGTTGTTGTTCTTTTAGTTGATCATAAGGTTTTCAAGAAGATAAAACTCGAAGAATTAAAGGGTAAAATGGTTGTCGATAGCCGAGGTGTTTGGACGGCCGGTTGATGTTTCTTACATCCATTTTTTGGTATTGCAAATATGAGTTATAAGCACGAGAGTTTGTTCCCTGGAAAAAGAAGTTTCTCGCCAGACTTTGTTTTTCAGAGAGATGGAGTTTCATTTTTTTACACTTATATTCGTAAAAACGCATCTACATCCTTCAAAAAACTATTCCAGTTGATGTATCCAGGGATTTGTCCGGGGAAAATTCCTTCTATTGGATGCATGGCAAAACATGCACAAATCAAAAATCTTTCTCCAGAAGAGATAGATCAAAGCTATTCCAATAAAATCTTTATATATAGAGATCCCGTTGAGCGTGTTTTCTCTGTATATAAAAATAAGCTGATCCAGCAGGATGGTGCTGAGGATTTGCTCGAAAAGCTTAAAAAAGCAACAGGCCGAGACCCTGGTCTATTGACCTTTAGTGACTTCGTGAATGACTATGTTTCGTTGTTAGAAACAGAACGCTGGAATGAGGTTGATGGTCATCTGTATCCGCAGTCGTGGCACTTGCTGCCTATAACATACACCATGGTAATTCCGATGGAGCATGTTTATGAGCAAATGCAACAAATACTGCCAAAATACTTGTGTGACCAGGCGTTTCGCGAGCCCAGCAATAGCACAAAGAGAGGAAGTACACTGCTTGAGCACTGCGATGTCGACACGCCCGCAGGTTATTTGCAAAGGAAGTACGCACAAAAAAGAGCTCTACCAGAACAAAGCCAGGTAATTACTCCTGAAATAGAAGCGAGAATCAAAGAAATTTACAATGAAGATTATGCTATATTAGCGTCAGTTTCTAAAATTGAGAAGGCTGGTACATCTTTTGATAAGATGACTTCACAACGGCAAGATAATTACACAAAGTTGCTTGTTAGCCTGAGAGCTGAAACGTTAAAAAATGAGTCCGTCAGCCAAGAATTGGTTGAGGTGAAAGAAAAGCTGTCAACCAAGGAGCGTGAGGCTGAAAAAGCAATTTCTGCAATTCAGAATGAGCTGGATGCTGCCAATGCGAAGGTTAAAGATCTCAGTGCAAAATACTATAATGCCAATACGAAACTTAAAGAGCTCAGGGTGAAATACCATGATGCTGATAGTAAGCTCCGGTCTGCGAACGCAAAGTATCGTGAGGTTTGTCAGCGGCTTTCTGCTATGAAGGCAAGCCCAACCTACAAGGCTGGACTGTATTTGAAGGCTGCTTCAACCTCGTTAATTGATGCAGTAAAGCTTCCTGTACGCTTGTGGCGCCTCAAGCATCCCCCCAAAAAAAAATCTAAACAACGGATGAAACTTCTGCAGGGTCTTCGCTATATTAAGTGGAAGCTTGTTATTCCGCTCGCCACGCGCCTGGGAGTGCCATACGGAAAAGTTGCCAAGCTCGGTACCACCCATTCTTCTGGAAACCACGGAGAGCACTTAAAGCAACAAGGTTTGGCATCACAATCCGAAAGCCGCGGAAGTTTGGAAAAGCCTCCTACGAAATTTAACCCTCCTTCTGCCGCCGCACAAGAAATTAGCATCTTGGGCTGGCCGAAACACTCGCCCAATGGTAAGCCTTATGTGATTGGAATTATGGACGAGTTCACCACCGGCTGCTTCGAGACAGAAGTCAATCTGATTCAGCCCCGCCCGGATAACTGGTACGCTCTCGCGGAGAAGTACAAGCCAGCACTATTCTTTATTGAAAGTGCTTGGAAGGGAAATTATGGAAGCTGGCAGTACCGTGTGGCGGACTACGCCAACAAGCCCGGCCAAGAAGTAGAACATCTATGCCAATACGCTCGTGAGAAGGGTATTCCTACTCTATTTTGGAACAAGGAAGACCCAGTCCACCATGACAAGTTCATGTGCAGTGCCAAGCTGGTGGATCACATTTTCACTACCGACGCCAACATGAAGGCCTCCTATGCGGCCAAGACCGGCAATCCAAATGTTCACGCGCTACCGTTTGCTGCCCAGCCGGCACTGCATAAACCGGCACCGCTGGCGAACCGCAAGCAGCGGGCCTGCTTTGCGGGTAGCTGGTACGGTAATCGCCATGCCCAACGCGGCGAAGCCATGCGCTGGCTCCTGCAAGCAGCTAACCAGCACGGCCTGGATATCTACGACCGTAACCACGGTACCGGTGTCTTTCCTTTCCCTGAGGAGTACCAGGCCGGGATAAAGGGTAGCCTTCCCTATAAGGAACTCTGCGACGAGTACAGCCGCTATCGGGTATTTCTCAACGTCAACTCGGTCACCGATTCTCCTACCATGTTCTCGCGCCGGGTATTCGAGCTGATGGCCTGTGGGACTCCTGTGGTCAGCACCTATGCAAAGGGCATTGAAAACCTGTTCGGCTCCGGAGCCGTGTGGCTTGTTCACAGCCAGGAAGAGGCGGATGAAGCCATCCGTGTTTTGATGACCGATGATGCCGAATGGCGGCGTCGCAGCTTGGCTGGTATTCGGGAAGTGTTTGCCAAGCACACCTACGCCCATCGCCTGAATGATATCTTCGATCAGATTGGCATCGAACACCGATTGGCAACCGACCCGCCGATGCTGCTTTTAGCTGAGGTGGAGTCACAGGCGGAGTTGGAAGCTCTAAATCACTTCGCTACAAAGCAATCATACCGTTCCTTCCGCATGGGGATAGTCTGCCCGTCTGGTATTGAAAGCCTGCCAGGAGATCTGCCTGAAAACATTGTGCTGCTGAAACCTGATGAAAAGGTGGCTTGGGTAACCGAGCAGCAGGTTGATAAACCTATCGCTGGTTGGCTGGCGCCCTTCAGCCATTACGGTGAGCATTATCTAAGAGACTTGGTCAACGCCAGCTTGTATGAGCCGGACGCAAGCGGCTGGGCTAAGTCGTTAAGTGACGATCGATTTGCATACGGTGGAGCAACAGCTCTTTGTGGCTCTTTGTGGAAAACTGCGGAATTCATAATGCATTATCTTGATGCCAGCCCGGAGGTTCAAATTGCTCGCTCTGATCTTTACTTAGCCGACAGCGATCAATTCCAAGTTGGTAGTATAGCTCCTCTAAAAGGAGAAGGGGCTGAAGTATGAAAAAACGTGTATTGATATGCGCTAACCCTGATCTTAACTATATCGATGGTTCCTCCATCTGGGCGCAGACCATCGCCCTTGCAACCGCAGCCACTGGCTTGGCAGAGGTCGACTTCTTGGCCAGGAGTTCGCCGAAGCGTGATGAAATGTTTGCTCCGCTTGAGTCTGCCGATAACCTGACTATCCACGACGCTACTGCGCCCGAGTATTGGGACGGCAAAAGTCCAATGCGCTTGTCTCTTCCAAGTATGGCAGAATTGGCCATTAGAGAAGATCGTACCAACCCTTATGATGTGCTTATCGTGCGTGGGTTGGAAATCGCCACTCCTCTACTTGAAGCGCCAGACGTGCTGGCCAAGTCCTGGGTATACCTTACCGACATTCCCCAGTCGGTGGCTGAGTACGATTCGGAACAGCGCCAGATCATGGAGCGGATTGCACAAGGCTGCCACCGTATACTTTGCCAGACCGAAGCATTTAAGGCACTGTGGCAATCCTTGGTGCCGGGGCTCGATACTAACAAAGTGCGCCTCTATTCCCCTGTGATACCGGATATCCCAAAGGAGCTGCGTTCTTTGGTTGAGCGTCCCAAACGGGCGATCTATGCTGGAAAGTTCAAGGGCGACTGGATGACCCTGGAAATGGCTGAATGCTGGTCTGAGATCCACCGTCAGTTGCCCGACATTGAGCTTATAATGATCGGTGATAAATTTCATCAGGAACCAGGCCGGACTAACTATCAGGAGCGCATGCAAAAGGCGCTAAAGAATACAATTGGTCTTAGTTGGTTGGGCGCACAGTCACGCGAAGCTGTTCAGCTGCAGTTGCAGCAGGCTCGAGTGGGGCTCTCCTGGCGTGACGAAAGCATGGGCGATACCATTGAATATTCCACCAAGATACTGGAGTACGGGGGATCAGGTTGCGCCGCGATCTTAAACCGAAATTCGTTGCATGAACAGCTGCTGGGGTCTGACTACCCATTGTTTGCTAACAGCCGCGAAGAGTTTATTCGGCAGCTCACTCGTGCCTTGAGCGAACCTGAGATCGCTGAGGAAGCCGCAAATCGACTGAGAGAGTTAGCCGAGCGGCATACCTTTTCGACCCGCGTAACAGAGATTCGCGAATGGCTAGAGGAAACCCCTAAGGCTCTCAAGCCTACTCAGAAAACCCGGGTTCTGGTTGCTGGACACGACCTAAAATTCTTTACGCTGCTCCAGAAAAAACTGGAAGCCACCGGTCGGTTCGAGTTCCTGACAGACCGGTGGCAAGACCATAATAAGCATAATGAAAATCGCAGCCGATCCTTACTGGAAAAGGCCGACGTGATCTTCTGTGAGTGGTGTCTGGGCAACCTCAAGTGGTACTCGCATAACAAGCTGCCCCACCAGCGCTTAGTGGGGCGTTTTCACTTGCAGGAACGCGAACTGCCCTACGTGGCCGAGGCCAATTGGGGCAATATCGACCATATCAGCTACGTCAGCGAGTTCATCCGACGGGAAGGGCAGAAGGCCTTCGGCTTCCCCTTTGAGAAGACCTCGGTGATCCCCAACCTGCTGGATGAAAGCAAGTTCACGCCCAAGAAGAAGACTGGCGATGCCCGCTACACCCTGGGTATCATCGGTGTGGCCCCGGCGAGAAAGCGGTTAGATCGTGCACTGGACCTGTTGGAATCCCTGCTGGAAGAGGACGACCGTTACTGCCTTCGGGTAAAGGGCAAGCATCCGCTGGACTACGGTTGGCTGCTTAAGCGCGAGGATGAGCTGGCTTACTACTGTAATGTCTTTGAGCGAATAAATACCAACCCCAGGTTACGGCATAAGGTGATCTTTGATCCGCCGGGTGATGATGTTAATGAATGGTTCAGCATGGTAGGTTTTATCCTTTCGCCATCGGACTTTGAGTCATTCCATATGGCTATTGGTGAGGGGATGCTGACTGGTGCTATGCCGATTATCTGGAACTGGGATGGGGCTGAGGAAATCTGGGGGAGTCAATATGTGATCCGCTCACTTCAAGAGGCCAAGCAAGTTGTGTTACACGGCGAGCCGAGTCAAGCGCTGACAAGCGAGCTGATTACCGCGATTCCGTCCCATGATATCCGTCAACGTTGGCAGCATATCATTCAACAGAGTTAACCAATCTTTATGACCACGAAAGAGCTATTAACCTACGTAACGCCAAGTGCCATCGAGTACATGCAGAAGACAGTTAACTCCAAGAATAAGGCTGATTACGAAAAGTTGAAAAAACTTTTCGATGATCAGCGCTTTGAAGCCAAAAGCTTCGATGATACCGACCTAGATATCTTGGCCTTCGACTGGAAAAGCCTGGAGCGTGATCGCAACTGGTGGTGGCAGCTGCAGGCACTGCCGTTCCTCAACTGGTATGTTAACAGTCTGGCACTGCAAAGTGAGGAGGAGCGCAACCGCTACCTTTCTCTCTGCTTAGATGCGATTCACTGTTGGGTAAGCAATGCAAAGCAGGATAAGAAATCGCCACTGGTATGGCACGATCATGCCGCAGCATTCCGCGTACGTAACTTGACCAACTGGCTCTTGTTCTGTAATAGCAACGGACTCTTGGATAATGAAAGAATTGGTGCCCAGCCCCTTGCCAAGCTGATCATCGAACACTTGAACTGGCTCCAGGATGACAAGCACTACTCCAAGCATACCAACCATGGTTTTGATCAGGCGATGATTGCCCTGACCATAGGGTTGATGTTTGATCATCACGATTTTGACGCCTATCGGCAGCACAACCGTCAACGTCTGAAAGATGAAGTGACCTTCGCCTTCACCGACGAAGGGGTGCACAAGGAAAACAGCCCCGGCTACCAGAAAATGATGCTGGGCAGGCTCAAGCAGCTTAGATCCTTGGCTCTACTTGGCGAGCAAAAGATCTCTAATATGGGTGAGCACTATATTGAGAAAGCCGAGGCTTTCTTGCGAGCTATTACCTTGCCCAATGGCTACTTGCCAATGATTGGTGATACTAGAGGAGGAGACGAAGGCCTTCCCTACGAACAGAAAGAAAAAATTGATGTACTAGACTATTCAAAATCTGGTTATGTAATCGTTCGTGGTACTGTGCTGGAGAAGGAGTTACATCTAGTTTTTAAAGC
>NZ_AZQX01000034.1:0-6707 GCF_000568385.1 Halomonas sp. BC04 | reverse complement strand
CATAGGCCTGTCCCGCATCGCTGTTGTCGTCATGGGTGACCGGCACACCCTGGTTGGACGCACGCAGCACCGCTTCCGACTCCGGGATCAGTCCGATCAGATCGATGGCCAGTATCTCGCGGATATCCTCGAGGTTGAGCATGTCGCCATCGTCAACGCGGGTCGCATTGTAGCGGGTGATCAGCAGGTGTTCCTTGATCGGATCCTCGCCGCGCTCGGCCCGTCGGGTCTTGGACGCCAGCAGCCCCAGGATTCGATCGGAGTCGCGCACCGACGACACCTCGGGGTTGGTCACCACGATCGCCTCGTCGGCGTAGTACATGGCGAGCTGAGCACCCCGCTCGATGCCGGCAGGCGAGTCGCAGAGGATATAGTCGAAATCCTTGCTCAGGGTCTCGAGAATCTTCTCCACGCCTTCCGACGTCAGGGCATCCTTGTCGCGGGTCTGGGAGGCCGGCAGGATATGCAGGTTGTCGACACGCTTGTCGCGGATCAATGCCTGGTTGAGCCCTGCCTCCCCCTGAATCACGTTGACCAGGTCGTAAACCACACGACGCTCACAGCCCATGATCAGGTCCAGGTTACGCAGCCCCACGTCGAAATCGATGACGACGGTCTTGTTGCCTCGCAGGGCCAGGCCGGTGGCAATGGCCGCTGCACTGGTTGTCTTTCCGACCCCACCCTTGCCTGAGGTCACTACGATAATCTTGGCCAAGTTGTACTTCCCTATGGATAACGTAGAAAACGGATAACGGTAAAATATGGAGCGTCAATAAGGTGCCGCATACGGTCAACTGAGTGAGGTTATCCCCAACTGGGCATCGCAGAGCTTGACCTGGACCGAAGTCCCCAGCAGCTGAGGGTCGATATCCTCCAGACGCTTGTAGTTGCCGGCGACCGACAGCAGCTCCGCACGCAGCTCGCGGCAGAAGATACCGGCCATGGTATCGCCATGAATGCCGGCCAGGGCTCGACCGCGCAGGGCACCATAAACATGCACGCTGCCTGCGGCCAGTACCTCGGCTCCGGCGTTGACGGCACCGATCACCACCAGGTCCCCATCAGGAGCGGTAACCTGTTGACCGGAGCGTACCGTGCCCCGATAGATACGGCCGCCGCTGGCCGTGCTGGCCGGCTCCGGAGAGGGATCCGGCACATCGGGCCCCGACTCGACCGCGGACACGCCTTCCAGCGTGCGCACCCGGGCGCCATCGTTGGGTGGAAACCAGCCCAGCCCCAGCGCCCAGGCCGACTGTTTCACCGGATCGGGACCACCGCGCACCGCCACCGGCAGCAGCTTGTGGGCCCGGCATACGGCACAGATGCGCTCCAGCGCCAGGTGAGGCTCATCGAGCTTCTCCACGCTGAGAACGACGGGGGTATGCTGAAAGAAGGCGGGTGACTGACTGAGCTTGCCGGAAAGCTGCTCTCTGATGCGTTCCGGGTCTGCGCTGGCCAGTTCCATGACCGTCATTGGCAGCATGCCCCCCTTGAAGGTAAATGCCATGCTTGCCCTGTCCACTTTGAGGCTCATTGCCGGACTCCACTCGGGTGTTGTCGGGTCGTGGGTCTAAAGCTAAGCGACTCCCTGCGCCCCTGCAACTGATCATACGGCCAGCCGGGCCGGGATGACAGAGTCGCAGATTGGCCACACCAAGCCGGGGGTTAGGCTTTTCCCCAGCCGCGGCGCGTGCTTAGATACATACATTAGACGAAAGATGCCGACCCGATAGCAATAATACGGCTCGCGCAGGCACTTTGCCCTGCGCTCTCCACGCTCAGGATGCCCCATGCCCGGATTCCTTCGACGCCTTTTTGCCCCTCGCTGGCAGCACCACGACGCCCATGTACGACGCCAGGCCGTCGACAAACTCGACCCTTCGCGCCCAGACCAGCGAGAGGGGTTGGAACGACTCTGCCTTGACAGCGATCCACGGGTTCGCCTGGCGGCGCTGGAACGCATCGACGAGCCCGACACGCTAATTCGCCTGCTCGGCGAACAGCCCTACGCGCCGGAGCTGCATCGCCGCCTGATCGACATACTTACCGGCAAGACCGGGGGCGTGCCGCTGACCCGGCGCCTGCAGCTGCTGGAAAACATCGACGACCGCGGTCTGCTCTCCGCCGTCGCCCTGCAGGGCGACAACCAGCAGCTGAGGCTGGCCGCCGTGGCTCGCCTCGATGCGGAGGAGGACCTTATCCACCAGGCCTGCGAAAACGGGATCGCTGCCGTCCGCCACGCCGCTGCGGCCCGGGTGACCAGCGAAGCTGGCCTGCAGCAGCTGGCCCAGAAGGCCCGGCGCGACCGCCAGGTCATGCGTCAGGCCAAAGAGCGCCTGAATCGCCTGAAAGCCGATGCCGCCTCCCTGACCGCCGAGCGCGAGAACCGCGAGGCCCTGCTGGCCAAGCTGGAGGCTCAAGGCCACGCTCCCTGGGAGCCGCTCTATGCCGGCCGGTATCGTCATCTGGCCCGGGAGTGGGAATCGATGCCGGGCCTTCCCGATGCCAGTCAGGAGCGTCGCTACCAGGACGCCTGCCAGCGCTGCCGGAAGGTCATATCCGACCATGAGGCACGCGAGCACGCCCATGCCCAGGCGGACCGCCGCCGCGAACTGGCGTCCGAAGCCCGTGAATCGCTGCTCGAGGCACTGGAGGAGAGCCTTGCCGGCCTACCTAGGGGGGAGCTTCTCACAGAACAGGATATTGCCAGCCTGCGCTCACAGAAGCTGCTGCTGGCCAACCGCTGGCAGACTCTCTCCGACCTGCACGTCACCGATGAAGGGCTTCGCGAACGTTATGACACCGTACTGGCCGACTATGACCGGGTTCTCACCGCCTGGGAGCGATTGGCCGCACAGGCGCTCGAACTCGAAGCAGCCCTGAAGGAGCGGGACCCGGAGCGCCTGGCAGCCAGTCTAGAGGCCTGCCAGTGGCCCGAGGATCTTCCTCCTACACCACTGCTCGCCCGGGCCCGTCGCGAACTCGCTGGCAACCAGGAAACGGACGGCGGCCTCGACGCGCGGCTGGAGCAGTTCGCTGCCGACCTCTCTCAACTGGAGCAACTCCTCGACCGGGGCGCCTTCAAGGGGGCCAGCCGCCTGCATCAAAGCCTCAGGCACCGTGCCGAATCACTGCCGGCAGAACGACTCCAACCCCACCAGGCCACCCTCAAGCGCCTGGGGGCCAGGCTTGCCGAGCTGCGTGACTGGCGCGGTTTCGTTGCCGGCCCCAAGCGCGAGCAGCTCTGCCAGGCCATCGAGCAACTGGCCGAGGAGTCAACGCTGGCCGACGTGGAGCTCGACCGCCGGCATCGGCAGCTGGTGCGGGACTGGAAGCTGCTTGGCGATGCCGCTGCCAATCGCCAGCTCTCGGAGCAGTTCCGCACAGCGTCGGACCGTATCCACGAACGCCTGGCCCCCTGGCGGGACAAGCTGAATGCCGAGCGCATCCGCAACCTGGAAGCCCGCACGGCACTCTGCGAGCAACTGGAAGCCCTGCTGGAGGCCCCCGCCGAGGATGCCGACCCGGACGCGCTGCGTCGTATCCGCGATCACGCCCGGGAGGAGTGGCGTCGCCACTCGCCGGTTCCCAAGGAGCAGTCGGAATCCATCGGGCGGCGATTCGGGCGCATCCGCTACGCGCTCCAGGGGCTGATCGACCAGCGGGCACGGGAATTGGCCGATACCAAGCGGCAACTTGTCGACGAAGCCCGCGCGCTGCTTGAGCGACAGCTGCCGGCAGCCACCCGGGCCGAAGAAGCCAAGGCGCTTCAGCAGCGCTGGCGCGAGCTGGGCCGTGCACCCCGTGGCGAGGAGCAGGCGCTGTGGCGGGAATTTCGCGAGATCTGCGACCAGATCTTCGCCGCCCGTGAAGCCCAGCGGGATGACCGAACTCAGCGAGCTCGACAACGCCTGGAGGAGATGCAGGCGTTGATCGATCGCATCGACGCCTGGCAGCCGAGCCGCCATGCGGACAGTACGACCCTGGAACAAGCTATCGATGAAGCGTCGACCCTGGAGCCGCTACCCTCGGGGCGGCGCACGGAGGGCATGCGACGCCGCTGGAGCGGCATCGTGCGTGCCCGGCGGGAACGACTCAATCGCCTGGCCGTGGCCGAGGAGATCCAGCGTTGGCAAGCCTACCGGCCCCTGATCGACGCACACCTGAGGGCAGACGCCAAGCTGATCGAACAGGGCGCTGTCGAGAGGGTCGCCGCCGATGAGCGCTTCTCCCTGCCGGAGGACATGCGCACCGCCCATGAGCAGCGCAACGCCGCACGCCTTCACCCCCCCTCCCCTGCTGACGTGGCCGAGCAGCTGGCACGGCTGCGTGTTCACCTTTCGCTGTTGGCCATGGGCCGCGTCAGCCAGCGTGACGAACCGCTGCGCTTGGCCATTCAGGTCGAGCGGCTCAACGAAGGGCTGAGCCGGGAGCTCAGCCGTGCAGAGGAAGTACGCATCGTGCTGCGCAACCTGCTCGCCACCGGCCCTGTCTCACCGGACCAGTGGGAGCATGAGGTCGGGGAGCTCGACGCCCTGCTGAAACGACTGACCCACCTGCCGCCTCCCTGAGCGCCAGGCTACCACCTACCGGCCGGCTCGCTTTCACACCTGCAGACACGCAAA
This sequence comes from Halomonas sp. BC04, assembly GCF_000568385.1. Lineage (NCBI taxonomy): Bacteria > Pseudomonadati > Pseudomonadota > Gammaproteobacteria > Oceanospirillales > Halomonadaceae > Halomonas > Halomonas sp. BC04. The sequence continues at coordinate 2,082 of NZ_AZQX01000034.1, read as the reverse complement.
CGGGAGGCGAAGCCTCCCGCTGATGCATGGCATATGACAGAGTGGTGTCAGCCCATGAACTGACCACCGTTGATATCGATGTTGGCCCCGGTAATGAATCCCGACTCCTTGTCGGCCAGGAAGACCACCAGTCGCGCAATCTCTTCCGGCGTACCATAGCGCTTGACCGGGATGGTCTCGCGGATTGCCTCGCGCACGTTCTCTGGAATCTTCATGATCATGTCGGTGGCAATATAGCCCGGCGATACGGTGTTGACGGTGATGCCCTTGGTGGCGGTCTCCTGGGCCAACGCCATGGTGAGGCCATGCATGCCTGCCTTGGCGGCAGAGTAGTTGACCTGGCCAAATTGCCCCTTGCGGCCGTTGATCGAGGAGATGTTGATGATGCGACCGTACTTCTGGTCGAGCATGGTCCCGATGACGCTACGGCAGGTGTTGAAGACGCTGTTGAGGTTGGTGTCGATGACCTCGTGCCACTGCTCGGCGGTCATCTTCTTCAGGGTGCCGTCCCGGGTGATACCGGCACAGTTGACCAGCACACTGACGGGACCATGCTTCTCCTCGATCTCCTTGATGCCAGCCTCACACGCTTCGAAGCTGGTCAGGTCGACGCCCGACAGGGCGATATTGTCAAAGCCATCGGCCTTCTGGGTCTCCAGCCAGGTCTTTGCCTTCTCCGGGTTATGATAACCGGCAACCACGAGATAGCCCGCTGAGGCCAGGCTGCGACATATCGACGAGCCGATACCACCGGTTCCGCCGGTTACCCAGGCAACGGGTGCTGTTTGGGTCATATTCCACCTCCCTGATCATGACGCATACTTATGCAGAATGGCTTGACCTGAAGCAGCAGGCAAGCTGTAACAGGATGCTTCCTGAAAGGCTCCCCCTTCAAGCATCCTTTGTGATTATGGACCCTTGAGCGACAAGTGCACGATCATCGATCGACCCCTTGACATGGCGCAGAAAAAGCGTAGTATTTGCCCCACGTTGATGCGGGGTGGAGCAGTCTGGTAGCTCGTCGGGCTCATAACCCGAAGGTCGTCGGTTCAAATCCGGCCCCCGCTACCAAATTCGAAAGAACCGAGGCCACAAGCCTCGGTTTTTTTATTGGGCGCCATCACGACGACCGTCGTCGGTTCGCTTCCCATTCAACGTCAGCGGCCCCCGCCACCAAATTCGAGAGAACCGAGGCCACAAGCCTCGGTTTTTTTATTGGGCGCCATCACGACGACCGTCGTCGGTTCGATTTCCATTCAACGTCAGCGGCCCCCGCTACCAAATTCGAAAGAACCGAGGCCACAAGCCTCGGTTTTTTTATTGGGCGCCATCACGACGACCGTCGTCGGTTCGCTTTCCATGCAACGTCAGCGGCCCCGCTACTCCTGTGCGTGTGCGCTCTCCTGGAGCGGCAGGTCGCGCGCAGCCAGGGCGATGCTGCGATCGTCGCCGCTGGTGCCGCGACAGAAGGCATCGCTGTAGAATAGCCGGACCAGGTCGCGTTGACGCAGCCGGCTCCGCCGCAGGTCGTCGAGCCAGTGGCTGAGCTGGCCCGACACCCGCTCGCCGCCGAGCGAGACCAGCTTCTCGGCCGCACCGTCGCTCATGGCCGCCATGCCGGTCACTTGCGCGATATCACGGCAGCCCCACTGCACCTGGTCGGGTGACAGGCGCTCATCGACGAAAACGGTCTGGTTGGCAAATTCGCCCTTGCCGGGCTCGCCCAGGGTGCCGAGCTCCGGCATGAGAACGGGCTCACTCGACTCAACGCCGGCTTCAACCGGTATGGCCTGCTCCAACACCAGGGCCCCGTCACCGACCTTGAGCCATAGCAACCGAGCCTGCCCCGCCACGACGAGCAGCAGGGTACAGCGCAGGTCGCGAACCGAACGTTGCTGCGCCAACGCCAGGTCCTTCAGGACACCCTGGGCATGTCTGACCAGCATCAGTGCGAACGCCTGGCTGTCCAGCACGTCAGGGGCCTCCACGGCGTCCACCAACTGCCCCACCTGGGCCTCCAGGGTATCCAGCAGGCGCAGCAGGGCCGTTACCACGGCCTGGGCCCCACGGTCGGAGGCCGGC
>NZ_AZQX01000033.1:0-9452 GCF_000568385.1 Halomonas sp. BC04 | reverse complement strand
TCAGCCAGGCTGGGCCGGCGGCGGCTACGGTAGCATCGCCATACCCCGGATCGGGCACGAGTCATCGTCTCGTTCCTGGAGGCGACCCGGACCAGCCGCTGATCACCGGGCGCACCTACCATGCGGTGAACACGCCGCCCTATGAACTGCCGGCGCACAAGACGCGCACCGTCATTCGCACCCAGAGCCACAAGGGCGACGGCTTCAACGAACTGCGCTTCGAGGACGAGGCCGAACGGGAACAGATCTGGCTGCACGCCCAGAAGGACCTGGAGCTGCTCACCAACAACGACCGCACCGAGGAGATCGGCAACGACAGCTTCCTCACCGTGCACCACGACCGTATCGGTGAGATCCATGGCGACGACCATCTGACAGTGCATGGAAGCCGACACACCCAGATTGACGGCGACGACCACCTGATCGTCGATGCCACCCGTCACGAGAAGTACGGCCGTGCTCAACTGGTCGAAGCCGGCCAGGAGATCCACCACAAGGCGGGCATGAAGGTGGTGATCGAAGCCGGTGCCGAGATCACCCTCAAGGCCGGTGGCAGCTTCGTCAAGCTCGACCCCAGCGGCGTGACCATCGTCGGCCCCAGCGTCAAGATCAACTCCGGCGGCAGCCCCGGCTCGGGCAGTGGCCAGGCGGCCCAGGGGCCGGCGTTGCGAGGGAGGCGGAGGCCGCGCCCCAGTTCACCCCGGTTCAGGCACCTCAGCAAGCGGCGCTGCTTCAGCAGCAGGCGCTATGTCCCATCTGCGAAAAGGGCGGTAAGGCGTGACGGAAATGAAGCGTTGGCCGCTCTCCCAAGGGTTGGCCGGGGAGGCTTGGTCCTGGCCCATCGAGAAGCAGGTGTATCTGCTGCTCGATGGCGTTCGAGTACAGGAACTGCCACGTCGGCTCTATGAATGGTCCCAAGGCCGGCTGGAAGCGGACCTGCTTTATGCCGGCACGCCCTGGGCCGAAGTGAACGATGTATCACCCTGGTTGGTCCAGCTGAGCGGGCAGGGTGACCCGGTATTGCAGGCTTTTCTGGCTGATGGCCTGGCGTCGGAGTGGGGCTATCTGATCGAAAGCACAGCCACCCTCACCGAGGTGGCAGACCATCTGCGAAGCCTGATCCTGGTGCTCCACCCGCTCGACGTCCCGATGCTGCTGCGGCTCGCTGACCCGGCGGTCATCGCCGCCCTGCTGCCGGACGGTAGCGCCCCTGCCCTGGTGCCCTGGGGCCCCATCGAGCGCCTGGTGTTACCCGATGCGGTCGCCGACGAATGGTGCAGTGGGACACCGGCAGAGGATACAGCGCCCCCGCTGGTGCCTGATCCCGCAGGCTATCGTCTATCCGAAGCCCAGCTAAAACGGTTGCAGGCCTGCGACTTGCGTCGGCATGCCCGGCAGTTGATGGGGTTTGTCGACCAGCACTGCGCTGGCTGGCTGACGGAGCCGGATCGACAGGGGCGCTATGCCCAGCTCACTGAGATCGTGCGCGAAGCCCGAGGCATGGGCTTCACCTCACCACGGGAATGGGCGTTGATGTGCAGTTTGATGGCCCGGTTGGGCGTTACTACCTGGCAAGCCGATGAGGGCCTTGCCGAATGGCGTCGCATACTCACCGACCCTGAACGAGGCAGCCCCATGGCGCGCCTCGAGGCCGCACTGGCGGCCACATCTTCATTACCCACGACATAGGGAGCATGTCACATGTCTGCGTTCGAGCGACCCAACGATGACCGCGATGACGCCGCACTGGCTGCTTATGAGCTACCGGGCCGGGACTGCGAAGAGGGCGCCACCTGCCCGCTGATCAGCGGCCAGGTTCAACTACTGCCGCTGCGCTATGGCCTGGTCGAAGAGCTCGAGCCGGGATGCTCCACCCCCTATTCCCTGAGGGCCCGGCCGCTGGGCATTCGCCTGCTGCGTAACGGCTTTCTCTACGTGCTTGATGGTGAAACCAACGAACTCGCCGAATACGAGTTTCGTGAGCAAGGCGATAAGATCACCGGCGGCAAGCTCGAATACGAGACGGATCGGACACTCTACGTCTGCTTCTCCGAAGTAAAATGGACCGATGCCAAGCGTGCCCAGGTACTGGAGAGCGAGGAAGATCGCGATGCCTTCATGCAGGCAGTCGACCTTTCCGGCGCCAACCCCGTTTCCGGTGGCGGGGAGCACCTGATCACCACCGCCCAGGCTGAAGAGTGGGTGGCCGAGTTCGCCGAAGAGGCCGAGCTGGAGCAGCCCGAAGGCGGCCATGAGCAGGAAGGCGAGGCCTACCACTGGGAAAACGACCACTACTACCACAAGACCCGCCTCGGCAAGCTGCTCAAACAGCACGAGGTCGAGGATCGCGACGAGTGCCTGTGCCTGGTCGTACGCGACGACATCGGTGTCATGCGCGACCTGGCTCAGTTCCAGGACAATGTGGTGGGGTGGATCGAGGAGTGGGCCACGGAGGACGAGGGGAAAACCGAGCGGGATTACCTGCTGGCCTGCTACATCGAGTCGCTTTCCCAGCTGAAAGCAGCCTCACTGGATGATCTTAGCCAAGTATCAGAAGATCCAAGCGTGCAAGCCATGTGGGAGCAAGTCGCCGCGATGGAGGAGCCACGGCAGGGAATAGTTCGCCAGGCCCTGCTCGATTTTCTCAATCAAGACAGCAATACCGGGAAACTTCCGCAGCCTCACGATCCTGATTTGCCCGCTGAACTCAAGGAACGTTTGTGGGAGTTGCGTGGCGAGGCGAATCTCACTAATGCCCGCGAAATCGCCAGTCAGTTGCAAAGGGAAGTGCGCCGTTACTATGTTGAAGATAGCCTAAGCGACAGTCTGGGAAGGGACTTCGTGGATCAGCATGGTGACGCTCTGCTTTCCATGAAGCAACAGCACAACGAGCGACTCAGGGCGCTGCTTGAAGGCAGCAGGATCGGTCAGCGGGGCATCAACGATCTGATCGAACGGGATCGTATGGACGCCTTCCTTGGTAAGCAACGTCCTCGGTTGCAACGCTGGAATGCTTTGCTCGACGCCTTGTCCAATGATCGCGCCAACATGCTGTGCAGTACGCATTTCCACACTGCCGCTTGGTACTTCGATGCGCAGAATGAGGAGCAGGTCTACGAAGCCTTCAAGACCCAGTATGGATGCCTAAAGGATATCTGCCGCAACGACGAGGTAACTGAACGGATCGCCGATTGGCTTGAGGAGGCCCCCCACTACGACCGTCCGCTGTTTCATACCCTGCCGCTCGCTGATCAGAATGATTTCGTCGGTCAGCACTCAACGATCAGTAATGCCGGCTATAACGCGGTACTCAAGGCCACCGAAAAGTGGGGCGAGCTCACCGCGCTTGAGTCAGGGCGACTTCCTGTGGTAGATGAACTGCCCGAGAATACCAGGATCGTTGCGGAGGAAGCTCACCAGCCGCTGGGGCCGGCGATCTCGCGGGGTATCTCCCAAGTCATGGGCGAGTTCTATCAAAGCATCAATCGTGATAGCGTGCCCGACTTGGAAGAATTGTTCCGGCGCCTTCCCAAGGCGCTACCTGCAAGAATTCTAGACGCAATCCAGCGCACTGGCGCCAGCTTCGTCGTGGCATCTCGTGAGGAGCTGGAAAGGTTCCGTCGCACCATCCAGCGTGTCTTGGCAATTAGAGAAGAACTCGACAGGATCCGTAGACGCCGTAACGTGATCAAGGCGACCGCCGGACACCGCTCGCTCGAAGCACAGGCCTTGCTCGAGGAGTTCAAGCGGCTTCGTCAGGAGCTGCAGACGGTGCATGAACCGGAACTCGCACGTGCACTGAGTCCCATCGAAGAGCTCCCCGAGGACAGTGTTCGTATTGCCGGCGCCACGCCGGGGCGAGCAGGGCTCACTCTGGTATTGCCGGCGGCCCAGCAGGCTGAAGTGGGCGGCCTGATCCGTAATCTGCGCCAGGGGATAGTGGCAGCACCCAGGGCGAACCTGGTGGGGGATGGGCTGGGGTTATTGGTCTTTGCGGCGCAGGTTTCAGTATTATGCAGTGCTACCAAAATGCTGGTTGAAGATTACCTTAATGATAGAGATGCTAGTTGGTCTCCAGTTTTAAACAGTCTAACCTCAACGGGAAGTGCTGGGTTTCTGGCCGCCCAAGGAATTATGGATACCGCCCTTAGTGCCAGGGCAAGATCACTTACAAATGCCTTGAATACCTCTGGTGCCCAAAGTGTGACTGCATCTCTTGGAAGGCTACATACATTTCTTGGTGGCTTTACTTATTTATTTGGATTTTTTGCCTCATCCTCCGCCCTTTACAGCCGAAACAATGCATGGAAAGAGGCTGTGCGTAGCGGTAATAGTAGTGCTCAGAGTGCCGCTATGGCGAGCATGGTAGGCGCGGCTGGCATGGTGGGTGCCAATACCTATGGCTTATATAATACTCTCCATGCAGGCTTTTCAGTGGCGTTCCGAGGCGCCGAATGGGCAGCTGCCGGAGCCGTTTGGGAGCAGTGTTCTGGCGTTTCAACCTCGCGGGTGCCCTGTTCTCCGTACTCGAATTAGGAGGCAGTTGGCTGTATAACCGTTACAGCACCAGTCGCCATGATGATTGGCTGCTCACGACGCCTTGGAGCCAGGAACCTGGCCGAATTAGCGATGCCTCCCTCAATGAGTATCAGTCACAACTACAAGCGATCACTCAAGTTCCCAAGCTTACCGTCAGCATTGAGGAATTTGATGGTTGGTGGAAGAGCAGAATGGAAGGGCCAAAGTCAGTGGACTTCGAGCTCAACCTGCCTTCCATTGGCTTGCAAAGCCTTGTTTCTCCCTTCGGGGGCAGGCCGCCACATAAGCTGTCGCTAGCCTGCTATCAAGTGCGCTCGAACACCGGGCCAGGTCCGCGAGAATTTTGGTATCCTGCGACCAGCCAAATCGATCGTCAACTCGACCTGGAAGGTGAGGCTCCTATGATACTTGGCTTTCCCAGGCCGGAGCCGGTGGGCGAGGGAGACTGGCGTCACCATGATACCATCATGGCAATACGGATCGAGGCCCTTGATAGCAGTGGCAATTATCAACCCTTTGAGCACCATATTCGGTTCTCTCGTTCGGGCGGTGAAGGTGTTTACACCCCATCGGATATGGCCTTGCTTGGCGAGCCGGCGGCCTGGCTGGAAATCGATCCGCTTCTTCTTACTTGATATAAGACATTACTATGGCAGCTAAGGAATTCCAGAAATTGCGCCCCGATATCACCGAGCCCCACCGGGCCGGGGATATCGAGACCATACCCGGTGGCAAGGTCACCTACCTTGCGCCTGTCCCCTTGCCGACGGGATCAGCACCGGTGGATTTCAATCAGGCTATTGGGGAAGTTAACGATATTTTTCTGGACTTCGGGGGTAGCCTCCCCACGCCCTTTACCTGGCAATTTACTTTAGGAATACCTTTCATAGGTTTTTTAATGCTGGTTTTTCTTCTCCCTGCGATAGGGGGGGGGTTGATGTGGTTCATTGGCAAGGACGTCGAGCTTTTTTTCGTGGGGTTTGAGGGACTTTATAACGAGGTGTTTACTCAGGCACTGGTAATTTGCACTTTGGTGCTGATATTGGCCTTGGCAATCAAGTGCCAGTATCACTTCAAATTCCGCAACGACGTTCCCACCCGCTTCCACCGCCAACGCCGCGAGGTGGCCTTCGCACCGGGCGGGGGCAAGCCACCGATCATCGTGCCCTGGGAGAGTGTGGCGGCCTGGGTGACCCAGGCGCAGGGCGCCACGCAGTATGGCGTACAGCGCCAGTATGGTCTGGGGTTCGGCTTCATCGATCCCGAGTCGGACCAGCAGCACTTCCTCGAGTTGCGACAACCCGGCATGCCACTGGCGATGGGCTTATGGGAGTCGGTACGGGCCTATATGGAGTACGAAGTCCATACCCGCGAGGAGATCCAGGACCCGCATGGCTTGCATCAAGCCGGCGACCCACCCTACGAAGGCGTACATACCTTCCACCACGCCCGTCGGCGCCTGCATCGCCGCTACCGCGAGGGAGAGATCGGCCTATTCAAGGTCATCCTGTGGTACCTGTGGCATATCCTCGATCTCTGGACGATCCCCTTTCATTTGGCCGAATGGGAAATCCGCGTTATCCAGAAAGCGGAACGTAAAATCTTGCCGGCCAGCCTTGATAAGTGGTCACAGTCATTGCCCCAAGAGCAATGGGCCAAGCCCAGCGAGGAGTTGGTACGCCTGTCGTCCGAGGTGCGTCGACTGTGCGAGGAAAACCCCCATCGTGGCATCGAAGATATCTTTGCTGAGGCGTACCGTCGCCAGGGAGTCGAAGCCTGATCCATGGCCAAGAAACGTAAGGTGCTTCTTGGGCCCGACCCCACCCAGCCACAGCGAGCTGGTGATGTGGAGCCCTTACCCGGGGGCCAAATCTCCTTTTTGGCGCCGCTACCCCTCCCGACAGGAGAGCCGGCGCTCAACGAAGGGGCAGTCAGCGAGCTCAACGATACCTGGTTGGATTATGGGGCTGGCTGGCCCGGAGTTTTTGGCAATCAACTGATATTAGGAGGTTTGTTTTGGTCATTCATTATGATGGCTTACTTGCTTCCGCTATCTGTAGCACCTTTCATCTCAAATGCTTTGTATACGGCTGTTGCGAAAGAAGCGGTCAAGATGACATCAATTGCAATTATTTTTGCAATAATCGCTTGCATCTGGGCTGTTGTCTCCTCTTACTCGAAGCGTAGAAAAGTAATTCCTACACGCTTTCACCGCCAGCGACGTGAAGTCTGCTTTGTGCCGGAAAAGAAGAATGGTGAGGGCTATGAGGCACCAGTTTTCGTGCCCTGGGAATCGCTTCGAGCGTGGGTGTTCGAGACGCGAGGCGTCACTCAGTACGGTGTGCAGCAGCAGTACGGTATGGGTATCGGCTATGTGCTGCCCGGCACCGACCAGTGGGTGAAAACGGAGTTTATGACACCAGCCCTGCCTCTGGCCCGCGCCGAATGGGAGGCGCTCCGTGGCTATATGGAGTACGATGTCAATACGCTCGATGAGATCCAGAGTCCACTGTCCATCCGGGAAGAGGGGGATCCCCCTTGGGAGGGAGCCCACACCATCCGCAACGCCCACCGACGGCTTCACCAGCGGCGTCGCAACGGGGAGGTGGGCTGGTTTTACACCCTGGGCTGGTATCTTTATCACCTGCTCACTTTCTGGACTCTTCCGGGCTATCTGGCTGAGTTGGAAACGTGGCTACTCAGGCGCTTCGGCACCAAATCACTGCCACCAGAGATAGTGGAGTGGTCAAAACCGCTGCCCAAGGAACAGTGGGCAAAGCCTAGCGAGGAACTGGTGCGTATGTCTGCTGAGGTGAACCAACTCCGACAGCGCGATCCACATCGTCCCATCGAAGAGATATTTGCCGAGGTCTATCGCAATCAGGGAGTGGTGGCCTGAATGTTGCCTGGTGCCACTGATGCTATTGAGTCTACGAGAGATGGCCGGGCCATTCAGGATTGATTGAGTACACCATGGCGAAGAAGAATGCAGGCCTTCCTGAACCTGAGCTATCCCAGCCCCATCGTGCAGGTGGTACACAGGCGATCCCGGGGGGGCGGATTACCTATCTGGCACCACTGCCCTTATTGACGGGTCAGCCGCCCCTGGATATGAGCAAGGCCGTAAGCGAGCTTAACGACACTTGGCTGGATTTCGGGGGGGGGGGGCCAAGCGTATCTATATGGCAGCTTATCACGGGAACACTGTGTGCATTCCTGCTGTTATGTGCCTTGGTTTTTCCAGCACTTATTTTGTTGCTCATGCCAAGCATTTCACCTGAAAATTTCATATCATTATATAAGATATTTCTATGGTTGGGCGTAATAGGTGGGGCGGCTGGATTGTTGATTATGTGTTTAGGTTACTATTCTGGAATGAAGAACTTGAAGCGCAGCATCCCCATCCGCTTCAATCGCCAGCGCCGTGAAGTCTGCTTTACCCTGACCGATACGCAGGAAACCGTCTACGTGCCTTGGGAGTCCTTGATGGCCTGGGTGGTGGAAGCGCGTGGTGCCACCCAGTACGGCGTACAGCAGCAGTATGGTATGGGGGTGGGCTATGCTCACCCGGAAACAGGCAAGTGGCTGAAGCTCGAATTCATGGCGGCGGGCTTGCCTCTGGCGATCAGCAACTGGGAAGCGATCCGCGCCTACATGGAGTATGAAGTCCACTCGCTGCACGAGATCCAGGACCCTCATCTGCCACGTGGCAAGGACGACCCGCCTTGGGAAGGCGTGCATACGCTGCGTAATGCGCGTCGCCGGATGCGCGAGCGCCGGGCCAAGGGCGAAGTGGGCCCGGTCTTCACTTTCTTCTGGTATGCCTACCATGTCATCGAGCTATGGAACCTGCCCGGTTACCTGACCGAGTGGGAGGCCAAGCGTCTGATGAAGAGCCGTCCCAAGCTGCGCCCGGCGGAGGTGGAAGAGTGGTCCAAGCCGCTGCCCAGGGAGCAGTGGGCCAAGCCCAGAGAGGAGTTGGTACGCCTATCCGCCGAGGTGCGTCGACTGCGCGAGGAGAATCCCCACCGCTCCATCGACCAGATCTTTGGCGAGGCCTATCGTCGGCAGGGCGTGGTGGCCTGAATGTCGCCGGCGTCGAGACGTTTGCGGCCAGCGTGGCCTGACGACTCCGCACACATCGAGGATTGCCCGATGCAACCCACTGCACTCCAGAGCCTGGTGGCGGCTCTCGTTCGCTGCTTTGCCATCTACCTCGGGCTCACGGCCCTGCGCTTCGCGGTGCAGGGCGCAAGTTTCTACAGCAGTGATTTCCACTACCTGCATGTTGGCTATTTCGTCGTTACCACTCTGCTGTTTGCCGGCGTGGCGCTCGCACTCTGGCGCTACCACACAGCCGTGGCAGGACGGTTGCTGCCTCGCGAGGCGAAGGATGGGGCGCTACCCGCAATGGAGGGAGCCACCTTCGAGACCGGACTGATCGGAGTGGTGGGGCTCTATGTGGCCGTGACCGCGCTGCCCCAACTCGTTAACCATAGCGCCTGGCTGTTTTATGACAGCGAGCTGTTTGGTGCCCCGCGGATCCTGGAGGGGCGAGTGGCCTTTATCGGCAGCCTGGTGCAGCTTTGTCTGGGCTTGGTACTGCTACTGCGGGCGCCTGGTATACGGCGTCTGATCGCCAGGTTGCGAACCGGGGGAACCTGAGTATTCCCAACTTGGACGTCCCAGGATGATGGCGGCTTTTGCGAGCACACGACCGCGTAGGCGTTCGTATTGACGTACGTACATAATGGCGTACACTTGGTGAATATTGAACCCACGCTAGAGGTGCGTCATGACCGGCATTACTGCAACTGAGGCGCGCAGCAAACTTTATCGGTTGATTGATGAAACCGCCGAGTCTCACAAACCGATCGTCATCATGGGTAAGCGGAACAAGGCTGTCCTGGTGT
>NZ_AZQX01000032.1:0-15253 GCF_000568385.1 Halomonas sp. BC04 | reverse complement strand
GTGTGGTGTCCGATGTCACGACTTCCTCGGATGTCACGGTGGCTTCCTGGGTTTCCAGGGCGGCGAGCGCGGCCAGGGCTTCCGCCTCAGCCTCTGCGAGGGCTTGAGCGTCTTCCTCGGCCTGCTGYTCCTCGGCCAGTGCCTCTGCCTCGGCTTCATCGATGGCTTCCTGCTCGGCCAGTACCTCTGCCTCGGCTTCAACGATGGCCTGCTCCTCGGCCAGTGCCTCYGCTTCGGCTTCCTCGGTGGCCTGCTGCTCGGCCAGTGCCTCCGCCTCGGCTTCAACGATGCGCTGCTGCTCGGCCAGGGCCTCTGCCTCGGTATCATCGGCAGATTCAGTGACCTGCGCGAGTTGCATAATCTTGGTGTTAGCGGGAGAAATCAGGTCCGCCTGGGCAAGACCTGGACTCATCAGCGACAGCGATGCAACCAACACCGCGGGCTTCCTGAAAATACGCATTCGATGTTTCATGTTCATGCTCCTCAACGAGAGCCCAGGGGCCTTGATAGCCGTTTCTAAAGCCTGCCAAGGTAAGCGCTGTCGTCATGGTGTTGTGAGTGGCTAGGGGGTGGCCAGGGCAAGCAGGAATGGAGAGAACAGCTACCACATCTATTGGTTCAGCATGACCAAGAAAACGGGAACCATCGGTACTGCAGCACACATAGCAGATCGATTTTCAGGGTAATCCTGACGCGCGATAGCGCAGCGCGTCTCATTCACGATTGGAGAGAGTGATTCCCCAGATCCCGGCGCTTGCCTGTATGGGTGCGAGGCGAGTAACGCATTCGCCATATTGGGCTTGAAACCTCGTTTGTTACCACCACATTCTTCCATGCAAGGCCCCCTTGGGGCCTCCCGCCACGGCGATAGTGCCGTTGGAGCGAGTTCAATCTGAACAACTGGTCACGGATACACAGGAGGTGATTGGGATGCCAGTGCAAACATCGTCCAACCGCAAGCTGAAACAGGCAACCGACTACGCCGTTGCTGACGCATCAACCTCTCTCAGCCAGCCAGGCGGTTTTGCCAACCGGATGCAGGACCCCTACCCCACTCGCCTGAGCAAACCGCTCGAGGTGCCCTGGCTCCAGCGTCAGGAGGAAGTGGTCAAGGGGCATGCCGAGGATGGTCCGTTGAGTCAGGCGCAGCTCGACGAATTCGACCGCAAGGGGTTTCTGTTCGAACCCGGCTTCATCCGGGGGGAGGAGCTCGATAGGCTGCGCCGGGAGCTGAATGAGCTGATGGGACGCGACGATTTCCGCGGCCGCGAGTTCAGCATCACCGAGCCCGACAGTCGCGAGATTCGTTCGTTGTTCGCCGTTCACTTTCTCTCCGAGAGTTTCCGGCGGTTGGCCCATGATGAGCGGCTGATGGGGCGGGCCCGACAGATTCTTGGCGGCGACGCCTATGTTCACCAGTCGCGAATCAACTACAAGCCCGGCTTCGAGGGCAAGGGCTTCAGCTGGCACTCCGACTTCGAGACCTGGCACGCCGAGGATGGCATGCCGGCCATGCATGCGGTTAGCGCCTCTATCGTGCTGACCGACAACCATGCCTTCAATGGGCCGCTGATGCTGATTCCCGGTTCGCACAAGGTCTACGTGCCGTGCCTGGGCGAGACGCCGGATGACCACCACAAGCAGTCACTGAAGCGCCAGGAGTTCGGTGTGCCGGGGCGCGATGCGCTCAGGCAGCTTGTCGAGCGCCACGGTATCGAGGCACCGACCGGTGCCGCTGGTGGTTTGTTGCTGTTCGACTGCAATACGCTGCACGGTTCCAACGCCAATATGTCGCCGGACCCACGCAGCAATATCTTCTTCGTCTACAATCGACGTGATAATGCGTGTGTCGAGCCCTTCGCTGCCCGGCGCAGGCGACCCAGCTTCCTGGCCCATGCGCCGGACGAGGCGTGGTCGCCACAACGGTGACACTTTGCCTCGCACCGGGAGGTTGTGGAACAGGGCGCCTGGTGGGGTAGACTGTCTAGCCTGTTAATGAAGAGCGGCACGAAAATGAGAAGGAGAACACCCGCCATGCGCTTTGTCCCACGTTTTACCGATGGTCAGGAGTTTCCCCATCCGCTCGGAAAGGTCGTGTGTATCGGTCGCAACTATGCCGACCATGCCCGGGAGCTGGATAATCCGGTGCCCAGCGAGCCGCTGTTGTTCATCAAGCCGGCCACCAGTGTGGTCAGCCTGGACGAGCCGCTCGACCCTCCCTTTTCCCGCGGCGAAGTGCACTACGAAATCGAGCTGGCACTGCTTATCGGTGAGGAGCTGTCCCATGCCACGTCGGACGAGGCAGAGCGCGCCATCGTTGGTATCGGCCTTGGTCTGGACTTGACGCTGCGCGACGTGCAGACGCGCCTCAAGGAGAAGGGCCACCCCTGGGAAGTGGCCAAATGTTTCGACGGTGGCTGCCCGCTGAGCGACTTCCTGCCGCTCAGCCGCGTGCCGAACTGGAATGCGCTCGCCTTCGAGCTGAAGATCAATGGGGAGCTTCGCCAGCACGGCGAAGGTTCGGACATGCTATTTCCGGTGCCGACCCTGGTGGCGGAGATGAGCCGGCACTTTACCCTGCAACCGGGGGACGTGATTCTCACCGGGACCCCGGAAGGAGTGGGTGAGCTGCCTCGCGGTGCCCTTCTTGAGATGACCCTGACCGGTGGGCTGCAGGCCGCTGTACGAGTCGTGGAGTGACACCAGGCGTTGGTCACCAGCGTTGAACGACAGAGCCCCCGCAATCAAGCTTGCGGGGGCTCTGTCGTTACAGGCAGGTCATTTTATTTCACAGGGCTACTTCAAAGTGTGAGTCCACGGGGGCTATTCCAGATAGGTATAGCCCTGCAGGCCGGCGGAGAGGTCGTCCAGGAACTGCGCCTGCTCCTCTTGCGGCAGGCCGCTCTCGGCCAGCTGGCCGGCCAGTCGCTCACGCAGCACCTCGGCATCGAAGTTGACGTAGGCGAGGACGTCGGCCACCCGGTCGCCCTGCTGGGCATGGGACAGCACCCAGCTCCCATCATCGCCCAGGGCGGCATCCACCGAGTCGGTATCACCGAAGAGGTTGTGCAAGTCGCCGAGTATCTCCTGGTAGGCGCCGACCAGGAAGAAGCCCAGCAGCCGTTCCTCGCCCTCGCGCCACTCCGGCAACGGCAGAGTGGTCTCCACGCCCTGGCCATCCACGTAGCCGTCGATGCGGCCATCGCTGTCGCAGGTGATGTCCTGGATCACACCGCGACGGGTCGGCTCGCGGTCGAGTCCGGTCAGCGGCAAGACCGGGAAGATCTGGTCGATACCCCAGACGTCAGGCACCGACTGGAACAGCGAGAAGTTGACGAACAGCTTGTCGGCCAGCTTCTCGGCCAGCTCATCGATGATCTCCCGGTGGGCCCGGTTGCGGCTGTCCAGGCGTGAGCGCAGGCGGGCGCAGGCGGCGAAATAGACCCCTTCGCCTTCGGCGCGCACGGTGATGTCGGCAAGCCCCATGATGAAGCGGTCATGCAGTTCGCTCATGGCCTGCAGCAGGTCGTGCCATGCCTCCACCAGCCCGCGCGGCTCCATGTGGTCAAAGAGCAGGTCGTGGACCCGCCACAGCTCCTCGAGCTGGGGGTCATCCTCGGCCTGGCGCTCGGGAGCCTGGTCATTGACCCGTTCCTCGCCGATCACATTGGTGATCAGCACGGCGTGGTGCGCGGTGAGCGCCCGGCCGGACTCGCTGATCAGGTGGGGCTGGGGTATCTCCGCCTCGCTGCAGGCCTGGGCGAAGGCGCTGACCACGTTACGGGCGTATTCACGCATGGAGTAGTTGATCGAGCAGAAGCTGCGCGAGCGGGTGCCTTCGTAGTCGATGCCGAGCCCCCCACCCACGTCGACCGTATCGATGGGGACACCGAGAGCCAACAGGCTCTGGTAGAAGCGCGCGCACTCCCGCAGGCCGAACTGGATGTCGCGGATATTGGCGATCTGCGAGCCAGGTGGAAATGCACCAGCTGCAGGCAGCCGAGGGAGTCGGTCTCGCGCAGGCTCTCCACCACGGCCAGCATCTGGCCGGAGGTGAGGCCGAACTTGGATTTCTCGCCACCGGTATCCTGCCACTTGCCCATGCCCACCGAGGCCAGGCGTGCCCGCAGGCCGATGCGCGGGGTCACCCCGAGCCGCTCGGCCTCTTCCATGATCAAGGGTAGCTCGGAGAATTTCTCCACCACCAGATAGACCCGGTGGCCCAGCTTTTCCCCCATCAGTGCCAGGCGGATGTATTCCTGGTCCTTGTAGCCATTGCAGACGATCAGGGAGGGACCGTCACCGGAGAGGGCCAGCACCGCCAGCAGTTCCGGCTTGCTGCCGGCCTCGAGGCCGACTCGCCCGTGGCCGCGCTCCCGGGTGGCGAGGATCTCCTCGACCACCCGGCGCTGCTGGTTGACCTTGATGGGATAGACCGCGGTATAGCCGCCGCTGTACTCCTCCTCGGTCATGGCCAGGTCGAAGGCGTCACAGAGCTGCTCGACCCGGTCATGGAGGATATCGCTGAAGCGCACCAGCACCGGCAGGCGCAGGCCGGCCTGGCGCAGCTCATCCACCAGCGGTGCCAGCGGCAGCGCCGGACCGTCGGCTTCGCTGCCTAGCGGCCTTACCAAGGCGTGCCCGGCATCATCCACGTCGAAATAGCCGCTGCCCCACTGGTCGATGTTCCAGGTTCGGCGGGCGCGCTGGGCGGGGCCGGAGGCTGCTCCCATCGATAGACTCATGCGTTGCTCGCTTCGGGTAGGGGCAGGGCGCCGTGTTCAAGGCGTGCCGTGAGAATGGTATGAAACTGCTCCGGATCGTGGGGCGTCAGGTCATGGGCCGGCGGATCCACATAGACCACCAGCAGTCGTGAAAGCCAGTAGCGCAGGGCGGTCATGCGTAGCATCGTTGGCCAGACCTCACGCTCGGGGTCGGTGAGCGGTCGGCGGTTCTGGTACGCGCGCAGGATCACGTCGTGGCGTTCGGCGTCGAGTCGCCCGTCGTCTCCGGTGGCCCAGTCGTTGATGACGATGGCCAGGTCGAAGAGCAGGTCCCCGGTGCAGCCATTGTAGAAGTCGATGATGCCGCCGAGGCGATCACCCTCGAACAGGGTGTTGTCGCGAAACAGGTCGCCGTGCAGTGCCCCCTGGGGCAGCGGAGGCGCACCGCCGAGGACCCCCTGGTAGATTTCCACCTCGTCCTTCATCAGGGCCTGGTCCTCGGGAGAAAGGTAGACCAGTACCCGGTGATGCATGGCCATCAGCCAATTCAGGTCGCGAGGGTTGGGGCGGTGGCCCGGAAAGTGCTGCGATACCACGTGCATGCGGCCCAGAGTGTCTCCGAGGACCCGACACTGTTCCAGGCTGGGTGACATGGGGTGGCGGCCCGGCAGCTTCGGGAAGAGCAGCGATGGCTTCCCCGACAGGCTGTGCAGGGCGACACCCTCGCGATCGTGAACGGGGCCCGGCACCGGCAGGCGGTGCTCGTCCAGATAGTCGAGCAGCTCGACGAAGAATGGCAGCTCCTCGTGCTCACCCTGCTCGAAGAGGGTCAGAACCAGCTCACGACGATCGGTGGTGACGAAGAAGGTGGAGTTCTCGGTGCCGCCGGCCACGCCCTCCAGTGTCGCCAGCGAGCCGACGTCGAAACGGCTGAGGAATTCCGCGACCTGCGCGTCGCTTAGCGGTGTGAATACGGCCATGTCTCTCTCGCCCGGGTTGCCAAGCCGCCTATTGTAGCGACTTGGCACTTCGATGCACGTCCGAGGAGGATGGTTCGACATTCCGGCATCGTCAAAGCCCTTGCCGGGCGGCGCTACCAGCTGATCAGCACCCACTGGGGCACGGCAATCCGATCGCCTTCCTGACGTTCGAAATTACCGTCGCCGTCATGGTCCACCAGGTAGTAACTGGGGCCCCGGGCTGGGCGGATCTCGATAGCGTAGAGCTGGCCATTCACCCGGTACTCACGAATGGTGCGATCCTCTTCCTGACGGATGGTGATGTCGGGTTCCACATCGGCGGAGGATTGCGCCAGGGCCGGTGCGGCAAGGCCCAGGCTCAGTCCCAGGGAGAGTAGTGCGACAGCCAGGGTATGATGCTTTGCGTTCATCTTGACCTCCGAAGCCGGCTTGCGACAATCGCTATCACCGCGCGGGATATGTGCAGTGTATGACGTTGGACAGCACGAACCCAATGTCGGCGGCAAAACAGTTGCGCAATGCGTATCATGGCTGACCAGGATCACGTTTTCTTGCACAGACTCAACGGATGCCGATACATGGCCGACACGCCCATCGTTCTCGTCGACGGTTCCTCCTATCTCTACCGAGCCTTCCACGCCCTGCCGCCCCTGACAACGTCCAAGGGGCAGCCTACCGGCGCCGTGAAAGGCGTGCTCAACATGCTCAAGAGACTGATCAAGGACTATCCCGACAGCCCCATGGCGGTGGTCTTCGATGCCAAGGGCAAGACCTTCCGCGACGAGCTCTTCGATCAGTACAAGGCCCACCGGCCACCCATGCCCGATGACCTGCGCTCCCAGGTGGAGCCGTTGCATGCCTGCGTTCGTGCGCTGGGGTTGCCGCTGCTCTGTATCGAGGGGGTGGAGGCCGACGACGTCATCGGCACCCTGGCTCGCCAGGCGACGGAGGCGGGCCGCGACGCGGTGATCTCCACCGGTGACAAGGACATGGCCCAGCTGGTCAATGAGCACATCACGCTGGTCAACACCATGAAGGACGAGACCCTCGACGTGGAGGGGGTCAAGCAGAAGTTCGGCCTGCCGCCGGAGCTGATCATCGACTACCTGGCGCTGATGGGCGACAAGGTGGACAACATTCCCGGTGTGCCTGGGGTCGGCGGCAAGACGGCCCTGGGACTGCTGCAGGGCATGGGTGGCGGCCTGGATGACATTTATGCCGACCTGGAAAAGGTCAAGACCCTGGACTTTCGTGGCGCCAAGACGCTGCCGAAGAAGCTCGAGGAGCACCGTGACCAGGCCTATCTCTCCTACCAGTTGGCAACCATCAAGACCGACTGCGAGCTGCCGGTAGGCCTCGACGACCTGGATATCGCCCATCCCGATCGTGAAGCGCTCAAGCATTGGTACGCCGAGCTTGAGTTCAAGGCCTGGCTGTCGGAGCTGCTGGCCGGCAAGGACGAGGGCGTCGATGACTTGCGTCGTGGTGCCGAGGTTGCGGACAACGATGCTGCCGACAACCTCGACCCGGCGGCCAGCGTGGAAGTGTGCAAGAACCACCTGATTCTGACCCGGGAAGCGCTGGATGACTGGCTTGCGCGCCTGGAAGCGGCTGAGGCGTTCTGCTTCGATCTGGAGACCAACAGTCTCAACTACATGGTCGCCGAAATCGTCGGCATCGGTTTGGCGCTGGAGCCGGGGGAGGCGGCCTACATTCCCGTGGCCCACGATTACATCGATGTGCCCGACCAGCTCGATCGTGACCAGGTGCTGGCGCTGCTCCGGCCGCTATGGGAGGACCCGCGCGGGGCAAGATCGGACAGAACCTCAAGTACGATATCTCGGTACTGGCCAACTACGGCATCAGCGTGCGCGGGCCACTGACCGATACCATGCTCGAGTCCTATGTGCTCAACTCCACCGCGACCCGGCACGACATGGACTCGCTGGCGCTCAAGTATCTCGGCCACAAGACCGTCAGTTTCGAGGAGATCGCCGGCAAGGGCGCCAAGCAGCTCACCTTCAACCAGATCGACCTCGAGCAGGCCGTACCCTACGCCTGTGAGGATGCCGACGTGACGCTGCGGCTGCATGGCGTGTTACGCCCGCGGATCGAGTCCGAGGGCAGACTGGCCGAGGTGCTCGACAACCTGGAGCGGCCGCTGATCCCGGTGCTGTCGCGCATGGAGCGCACCGGGGTGGCACTGGATGCCGAGCGGCTCCACCGCCAGAGCCAGGAACTCGCCGAGCGTATCCGTGAGCTGGAGATTCGCGCCTTCGACCTGGCCGGCCGCGAGTTCAATCTCGGTTCCCCCAAGCAACTGGGGGAAATCCTGTTTGAAGAGCAGAAGATCCCGGTGATCAAGAAGACCCCCAAGGGAGCGCCCTCCACCGCGGAGGCCGTGCTCGAGGAGCTGGCGCTGGACTATCCCCTGCCCAAGGTGATCATGGAGCATCGGGGGCTCTCCAAGCTCAAGTCCACCTACACCGACAAGCTGCCCCGGCTGGTCAACAAGGCGACGGGGCGGTTGCACACCAGCTATCATCAGGCGGTTACCGCCACCGGGCGGCTCTCTTCCAGCGACCCCAATTTGCAGAATATTCCGATACGCACGGAAGAAGGGCGCAAGATTCGCCAGGCCTTCATCGCCCGTCCGGGCTACGGCATCGTCGCTGCCGACTATTCCCAGATCGAGCTGCGCATCATGGCTCACCTCTCCGAGGACAAGGGGCTGCTCACCGCCTTCGCCGAGGGGCGCGACATCCATACCGCCACTGCCTCAGAGGTATTCGGCGTGCCCATCGACAAGGTCTCCGGCGACCAGCGGCGCAGCGCCAAGGCGATCAACTTTGGCCTGATCTACGGCATGAGCGCCTGGGGGCTCTCCCGGCAGCTGCATATCGAGCGTAACCAGGCGCAGACCTACATCGATCGCTACTTCGACCGTTACCCCGGCGTGGCACGCTACATGGATCGCATCCGCGCCCAGGCGGCGGAGGATGGCTATGTGGAAACGGTCTTCGGCCGGCGGCTCTACCTGCCGGAAATCAGGGCCCAGAACCATGCACGTCGCCAGGCCGCCGAACGTACCGCCATCAACGCCCCCATGCAGGGTACCGCGGCGGACATCATCAAGCGCGCCATGATCGAGGTCGATATCTGGCTGCATGAGCAGGGGGGCAAGGCGGCCGAATTCGACGCCGTGATGGTGATGCAGGTTCACGACGAGCTGGTCTTCGAGGTGGCCGAGGCCCAGGTGAACGATTTCATCGTGCAGGTGAAGAGGCGCATGCAGGCCGCCGCCGAACTCAGCGTGCCGCTGATCGTCGAGGCGGAGAGTGGTGCAAACTGGGACGAGGCGCACTAGGCTCTCCTTCCCCATTGATTGAAAAACGCCACTGCGGCTGCGGTGGCGTTTTCGGTTTGGGGCTAGTCGCGCAATATCGTGGCGGTTCGCTGGGGCTCGAGCCGCACCTGCTCGCCGATCTTCCACAGGGTATGGCTGGGGGTGATGGCGCAGAATCGCTGGCCGTGGTGCTCGAGCAGGTAGTAGCAGTCATGGCCGCGGAACTCGCGCTCGACGATGGTGGCGCCTTGGTCGTCGGGTGCAGCCGACAGTGACAGGTGCTCGGGGCGCAGCGACAGGCGTACCGGTCCCTGATGATGGCGGTTGATTGCCACGGGGCCGAGGGCGGTCTGGGCGATCTCGCCATCGGCCTCGCCTTCAAGCAGGTTGGTATGGCCGAGAAATTCGGCAATGAAGGAGGTGGCTGGCGTCTGGTAGATGCACTCCGGACGGTCCACCTGCAGCAGTCGACCCGAGTGCATGACCCCTACCTGGTCGGCGAAGGAGAGTGCTTCGGCCTGGTCATGGGTAACGAGAATGACGGAGGTGCCGGCGGCCTTGAACAGGCGGCGCACTTCCTTGCGAGTCGACTCCCGTAGAGCGGCGTCGAGGTTGGAGAAGGGTTCGTCCAGCAAGACCAGCTCCGGCTCGGCGGCCAGCGTTCGGGCCAGGGCGACACGCTGCTGCTGGCCACCCGATAGCTCGTCGGGCATGCGAGCGGAGAGGTCGGCCAAACCCACCAGGTCGAGCCATTCCCGCGCCTTGGCGGGGCGTTTCGCCTTGGCGATATGGCGCATGGCGAAGGCGACGTTCTCACCCAGGCTCATGTGCGGGAACAGCGCATAGTCCTGGAAGACGATACCGATACGACGTTGCTGCGGCGGCAGTTGGGTCACCTGCTTGCCATGCAGATGGATCTCCCCGCCATCCGGGGTCTCGAAGCCGGCAATCATGCGTAGCGTGGTGGTCTTGCCGCAGCCGCTGGGGCCAAGCAGGGCGAGGATTTCGCCATTGCCCAGCGTGAAGCTGACGTCTTCCACCGCCAGCGGATCGCCGTCGCGGTAGCGTTTGCTGAGTCCCTCCACCGAGAGCAGCGGGTCGATCAGCCGCACAGGGTTGCCCCGGGGGTCGGCGCTGATATTGAGGTTCGTCATCATTTGCCCTCCTTGGTGAGCAGAAGACCCACGGATAGGCTCGAGAACACCACGATGGCGGCGGCGAAGGGCGCCGCTTCGGCCAGCATGCCTTCCGAGGTGCGGGTGAATACGGTGACCGCCAGGGTGGTATAGCCGGTGGGGGCCAGCAGGAAGGTGATCGGCAGCTCCTTCATGCAAAGCACGAAAACCAGCACGACGCCGGCCAGAATGCCGCGGCGCAGTCGCGGGAAGATCACATGGATAAAGGTGCTGACCGGTCCATGGCCCAGCGAGTGGGCGGCTTGTTCCATGCTGGGCCGGGTCTGTAGCAGTGAGTTGCGGATCGGACCCAGGGCCAGTGCCAGGGATGCCATGGCCCAGGTAATGATCAGCAGTGCCAGCGTCTGGTAGAGGAACGGTGCCGTACGTAGTGAGAAGAACACCATGGCCAGACCCAGCGCCAGTGGTGGTATGGCATAGCCAATATACGCCGAGCGCTCGATCATCGTCGAGAAGGGGGAGCGGTAGCGTACCGTCAGGAAGGCCAGGGGCAGGGCGAAGGCGGCCGCCAGCAGTGCGGCCGGCAGTGCGGCGCTGGCTGAGCGCAGGAAGGTTCCCGGCACCCGGGCGAAGAAGCTCATGTCGGGCGGTGCGAGTAACAGCCAGTAGGCGAGAATCATCACCGGCAGGCCGATGGAGATGCTGAACAGCACGATCAGGTAGGGCCATGCCAGCCAGCGGGCACTGCCCAGCGGTTTCGGGCGAAGGGGGCGTGCCACGCCGGTACCGACACGGGCCAGCTTGCGCTTGAGTACCAGGCTGTCGAGCATCACGAAGCTGGCCGCGACCACCAGCAGCATGATGGCAAGCCAGGCGGCATAGATGCGATCGAAGGCGCCGGAGTACTGGGTATAGATGGCGTAGCTGAAAGCTTCGTAGCGCATCAGCGCCACGGCACCGAAATCACCCAGCACGTAGAGAGTGATAACCAGCCAGCCGGCCATCAATGATGGCATCAGGTGTGGCAGCGTCACCTTGCGCAGGATCTCGCCCTGGGAGTAGCCCAGGCTGCGTGCACTCTCTTCCAGATTGCCATCCAGCCCGGAGAGGGCCGTGCGCAGGTTGAGGAAAAGATAGGGAAAGGTGTAGAGCGAGAGCGCCAGGGTTGCGCCGACGTACCCTTGGATACGCGGCAGTTGAATGCCGGTTAGCTGAGCCAGAACCCCGTAGTTGCCGCCAAGCCCGATCAGCGCATAGGCCATCACGTAACCCGGCACCGCCAGCGGGATGACGCCCATGATGGTCAGTGCGCGCTTGAAGCGAATATCGGTACGTGTGACCAGCCAGGCCAACGGAAAGGCCATCACGGTGGTCATGACCACTACGCCCGCGGCCAGGGCCAGGGTGTTGATCAGCAGTTGGAAGTTGCGGGGGCGGAAGACCAGGTCGGCAAGCGTGGCGCTGTCGGCCTCGAAGGCGCGCAGGCCGAGATAGAATAGCGGCACCAGCATGGCGGCTGCGACTACCAGCGACGGCAGCAGAATGTGCAGTGGCACATTTCGTGGCAACAGGCGCGGCAGGCGCGAGGCCGGTCGTCTATGGGCGGAGATGCTGTTGGTCCGTATCATCGTGCCTCGCGGAATGAAGTGTGCCGCCTGCAGAGCAGGCGACACTCGGGTCGGCGTTAAAGCAGGCCGACATCGCGTAGTAGGTTCAGGGTACCTTCGAGATCCTCGAGATCATCCAGGTTGATCTGGGGGGACACCTCAAGAAGGCGATCGAAGTCCTCGAGAATCGGGTTCTGGATGACGTTGCGAGTCACCGGGTACTCGTACACGTTGCCGGTGAAGTACTGCTGGGCGGCCGGTGACAGCAGGTAGCGTATGAATTCAACAGCCTCTTGCTGCTTGCTGCTGCTGCCCACCACGGCGATGCCGGCGACGTTCACCAGGTTGCCGATGTCACCGTCGGCGAAGAAGGCCTGTTCCACCGGGTAGTCGGCATCGGTCGCCTTGAAGCGTGGCAGGTAGTAGTTATTGACCAGGCCGAAGTCGATCTCGCCGTCGGCGATTCCCTGCACCTGGGTGGTGTTGTTGCGGAAGGTGACAGCGCCATTGTCGCGCATGCCTTCCAGCCATTCGCGGGTTGTTTCATCACCGTGCTCGACGCGCATGGCGGTCAGGAAGGACTGGAAGGAGCCGTTGGTGGGCGCCCAGCCGACGCGGCCTTCATAGCGCTCGTCGGTGAGGTCGAAGACGCTCTCGGGCAGCTCGCCCTCATCGACCCGCTCCGGTGAGTAGGCGACGACCCGCGCGCGGCCACTGGCAGCGACCCAGTTGCCCGACTCGCTGGTGTAGATGGTGGGCAGGCCTTCATAGATGTCGGCCGGCAGCTCGGCGAGTAGCCCCGCCTGGCTGATGGCGCCCATGGCGCCTGCATCCTGGCCCCAGTAGAGGTCAGCGGGTGAGCGCTCCCCCTCTTCCTGCAGCAACACGGCCAACTGCGCGGTATCACCGTAGCGGACTTGCACGTTGATGCCTGTGTCCTTCTCGAACTGGGTGATGATCGGCTCGACCATCGACTCGCCACGCCCGGAGTAGAGCGTCAGACTGGCGGCGGAGGCCAGCGGGGCGGCAAGCAGGGTAGTGGCAACAGCGGTAGCGGTAAACAGCGTCTTGCGCATGGTGTGTTCCTTGAGGCTGAAAGGCGGGGAAATGGTGTGCCACTCTGCGGTGGTATCGTCCCTCGGCCAGTCCCGGTCTATCGCCACGATAGCAAAAATGGATACGGTTGCAAATGGTAATGATACGCAAAGAGATTTTTATGACTTCGGTCAATTTTTTCCGCCAAGAAAGAACGGCGCCCGCCACTCGGTGAGTGGCGGCGCCGCAACGGCGTCAACCCGGTGGGTCAATAACCGACCAGCATTGCCGGCAGCCCCGTGATCAGCCAGGGGAAGAAGGCCATCAGCAGGCAGGCCAGCACGATCAGCGCCACGAACGGCAGAACCGCCTTGTAGAGATCGACGATCTCGATGCCGGGTGGCGCCACACCCTTGAGGTAGAACAGCGCATAGCCGAACGGTGGCGTCAGGAAGGAGGTCTGCAGGATCACCGCCACCATCACCACGAACCACAGCACGTCGATGCCCATCTGCTGGACGATCGGCAGCATGATCGGGAAACTCAGCAGCACGATGCCGGTCCAGTCCAGGAACATCCCCAGCAGGAACACCAGGAACAGCATCAGGATCAACGCGCCGGTGGTACCGCCGGGCATCGCCAGCACCAGGTCGCTGATCACCGTCATGCCACCGCCGCGGGAGAAGACCCCGGTGAAGGCGGTGGCGCCGACCAGTACCAGCATCACCATGGTGGTGGTCTTGCCGGCATCGATCAGGGTGCGGTAGCAGGTCGAAATCTTGCGGTCGCCGAAGATCAGGAACAGCAGGAAGGCAATGAAAACGCCGATGGCCGAGGCCTCGGTGGCGGTGGCCACCCCGGTGAACAGCGCCCCCAGCACGCCCAGGATCAACCCCATGGGGGGCACCACGTACTTGGCCAGCATGATCAACAGCTGCCCGGTGCTGGTCTCGGCGCGCTCGGCCGGCGGCACCGGTGGGCCATAGGCCGGCTTGATGAAGCAGATGATCAGCACATAGAGGGCGTACATGGTTCCCAGCAGCAGTCCCGGGACCAGGGCGCCGGCAAACAGTGCACCCACCGAGACCGGCGAATAGCTGGCCATCAAGATCAGCATGATGCTGGGCGGAATCAGGATTCCCAGGCAGCCGCTGGCCATGATCACACCGGTGCTCAGCTCCTTGTTGTAGCCATACTTGAGCATCGGCACCAGGGCGATCATCCCCATCACCGCAATGGAGGCGCCGACGATGCCGGTGGTGGCGGCCAGCAGCACCGAGACGATGACCACGGTCAGAGCCAGCCCTCCTTTCAGGTTGGCCAGCAACAGGCGCATGACATAGAACATCTTCTCGGTGACGCCCGAATCATTGAGGAAGCGCGCCATCAGCACGAACAGCGGGATGGCTACCAGCACGTAGTTGTCCATGCGTTGCCATAGATATTGTTGATGATCGAGCCGAGTACCCGCGGGCCCGGGCCAAGATAGGCGCCGATCACGGCGATGCCGCCGAGCACGAAGGCCAGCGGATGGCCCATGAACAGGCCGACCAGCAGGCCGCCGAACATGACCAGGGTGAGCAGTTCCGGACTCAGGCTCATGCCGTTTCCTCCCGCAGCTGCTGGATGGCGCGAATGACGATGGCAATGGCCTGCAGCAGGATCAGCACGGCGGCGATGACGATGACCGCCTTCACCGGATAGACCGGTATCGAGACCATGCCGTAGGTGGTTTCACCGCGGCTGTAGGAGCGCATGAAGAAGTCCCAGCCGAAGGTGAGTAGCATCCAGATGAAGGGAACGAAGAAGACCAGGTAGCCGAGTATGTCGAGCAAGGCCTGCTTCTTGTGGGAGAGCAGGCGCTTGAGCACGTCGACCTCGACATGGGCGTGATGGCGCAGCCCATAGGCGGCCATCAGCATGAAATGGGCACCGAACAGCATCTTGGTGATATCGAAGGCCCAGTCGCTGGGGCGTCCGGTGAACAGGCGCAGCGCTATGTCGTAGAGCACCACTAGGGTGATCACGCCGATTAGCGGCGCCACAATGCGGCCGAACCATTCGTTGATGGTATCGATCACCTTGGCTATGGAGTGCATGGTGATAGCCTCTCTCGAATCAGGAGTTCCGTCGGGACAGACGCGGTATGGGGCCGCAAACGGGGAGCCGACCCGGCTCCCCGTAGTGGTTGGTCAAACCCGGCTACACTTGCTGCAAGCCGGGCAAGGGGCGGTTTACAGGCACTCTTCGATGGCCGCCAGGTCAGGCAGATTGTCGACGGTGCGACTCATGTTGAACGGTGCAGAGATGTCGCGCCAGTTCGCATAGTGCTCCATGTAGCTGATCATGGAGTGGTAGACCTTGGCGTGCATCGGGTTCTCGCAGGCACCGCGCAGGATCACTTCGTTGGTGATTTCCTGGATGT
>NZ_AZQX01000031.1:0-10496 GCF_000568385.1 Halomonas sp. BC04 | reverse complement strand
GGCGTCGGTTGGGCAGCGCGGTCAATGGGTCGTAGTAGGCCAGCCGGCGAATCCGCTCTTCATTTTCACGAATGTGCGTGATGTCGTTGAACAGCGCCGCGTAGTGCGTCACCTCGCCTTTTCACCCGTGATGGCGGTGATGGTCAGCAGCTCGAGGTAGAGTTCACCGCTCTTGCGACGGTTCCATATCTCGCCCCGCCAGTAACCGTGATTCTTCAGCGCCTCCCACATCTGCCGGTAGTATGTGGCGTCATGACGTCCGGAGGAGAGGATCTCGGGGGTCTT
Source organism: Halomonas sp. BC04 (assembly GCF_000568385.1). Lineage (NCBI taxonomy): Bacteria > Pseudomonadati > Pseudomonadota > Gammaproteobacteria > Oceanospirillales > Halomonadaceae > Halomonas > Halomonas sp. BC04. The sequence continues at coordinate 10,211 of NZ_AZQX01000031.1, read as the reverse complement.
GCCGATGACCTCCTCTGCCGCATAGCCAGTCATGTGGGTAAAGGCGGGATTGACGAACTCGATGCGGTTGCTCGGGTCGGTAACGATGATCCCTTCCAGCGAGGATTCGATGACCCGCTCGGCCAGCTGCAGGTTTTCATGGGACCGGGCAAGGGCTCGGTCGCGCTCTTCCAGGGCGTCCCGCAGGTCCTGCATATAGTGTTGTTCGGCCCCGGCCAGCATGTCGCGAAAGCCGATCAGACCTACCACATTGTTCCCTTCGTCCAGCACCGCCAGGTGGCGCACTCGCTGCTCCAGCAGCCTGTCCCGGGCGGTGATCAGGGGTTCGTTCTGGTGCACGGTGAGCAGAGGACGGCTGGCCAGCTCGCTAATGGGGGTGTTGCCGGGGTGATGCGCGACGAAGCGCACCATGTCGCGTTCGGTGAGGATGCCCAGCTCCTGCTCGCTGCACTTCACCACCACGGCATCGCAGCTGGAGAGGCGCATCGACCGAGCCGCCTCGGCCAATAGCTGCGTCCCCTGGAGCACCAGCGCACGCTGGCGCATGGCGGCATGAACCTCCCGCAGGCGCAGGTAGGGCTCGATGCCTGATTCATGGCCATGTCGGTCTGGGTGAGGATGCCCTTTGGCAGGCCATCACCGTCGACCACGACGAAATGGCGTCGTCCTTCGGCACTGAAGCGCAGTGCGGCCTCGCTGATCGGCGTCTCCAGGTGCAGGCTCGCCACCGGCTGACTCATGACATCGCCGATCCGGGTTCGCCCCGCCTCCGGGTCGGCGAAATTCACTGCCAGGGCGTCGTGCTCGGTCCAGATCCCCCGTGCCTTGCCCTCACGGGTCACCACGATCGAACTGCATTGACGCTCGGCCATGCGCTGGGCGGCGATGCAGAGCGGCGTATCGGACTCACAGGTCAGCAGACCGGTCTGCATGATGCGCTCGATGGGAAGCTCGTGATTCATGACGCCTCACTGACGGGACGATTCTTACGGGACTCTTCTTCCCGTACCTTCCTTCCAGTACTTTTCCGCCTTCCAGTACTTTCCTGACTTCCAGTACTTTTTTCCTGTGCCCATTTATCCAGTACCACGCTTCCGGTACCACGCTTGACATACCCTGAGCTGCGGAAAAACGATACAGAACCAAGATTAGCCCTGATTATTCTTAACACCATCTTCAATGATCCCGTATTACATAACTAGTCGCAATGACTAACTGAGCGTCAACGGGGCCATATGCCGGCGGTACCCAACCCCGTTTTTCCGGACAAGACCCTTCAAATCGACCAGTTCATGACCCATATCAATATCCCCGCCGATCTCCTTCCAATCCGCTAAAGCCGGCCCTCCCCACCGCCGATACCTCAGCGCAACGTGAGCATTACCCGACACCGACCTGCCCACGAAACATCTCTCACTCGCAAAGGAAAGCCTACGATGAACCGACTGCTTCACCGCATCGACATGGGCTGGAAATTCTTTCTCGCACTTTCACTACCGCTACTGGCCATGGCCTGGTTTGCCGCCTCCGGTGTCCTCGAGCGCCAGCAGATAACGGCCGACATGGCCGATCTGGAGGAAATGACGCGCCTGTCCCAACGGGCGGGCAACCTGATCCATGAGCTGCAACGGGAACGGGGAATGACCGCCGGATTCCTGGCCAGCGAGGGCAACAATTTTCGCGATACGCTGCCCGATCAACGCCGAGACACGGACCGTCAGCACGATGCCTTCCTGCGCTATCTCGACAACGTCGACCTGGTCGCCCTGGACCCGGTACTTGCCGAGCGCATCGAGACGACCCTTGCCCGGCTGCAACAGACCCCAGCCCTGCGTGAGCGTGTCGACCAGCAGGCAGTCACCGGCGGCGAGGCGGTCGCCCATTACACGGGGATCAACAGTGCCCTGGTCACCATCATTGGACGCATGACACTGGCCAAGGAGGAAGGCAGCGTGACCAGCCGCATGGCGGCCTACTACAACCTCTTGCAGACCAAGGAGCTGGCCGGTATCGAGCGAGCCATGCTTGCCGGGGCCTTCAGCTCCGACAACATGACGCCGACAGGCTACCAGCAGTTGCTGAAGCTGCTGGGCAAGCAGGCCGCCTTTGAGGAGGCCTTCACCACCCTGTCGACTGCCGAGATCCGTCACTCCTTCCAGGCATTGAACGAGGGTCCCGAAGCCGAGCGACTGGCGTCGCTGCGCAGCGTCGCCATCGAACGAGGAACGGCAGGGGATTATGGCATCGATGCCCAGCAGTGGTTCGAGTGGCAGACCGACAGGATCGACCGGCTGAAGGTGGTGGAGGACGCCGTGGCAGAGGATGTCCTGGCCACGGCCTCGCGCCTCAGGGCGGAGGCTCGGGGCGACCTGATCGGGCATCTCGGGGTGGCGGCCGTTGCCGGCATCCTGGCGCTGCTGCTTGCCGCCGTGACCGTGCGCAGCATCGTCCTGCCATTGCGTGCCACACTGGCAGCGATCCAGCGCAGCAGCGGAGACTTAACCCTGCGACTGGACGCCCCTGGCCAGGACGAGCTGGCCCATCTCTATCGCGCCTTCAATGCCTCCACCGCCGATTCCGAGCGGCTGGTCTCCAATATCAAGCAGGGCGCCTTGTCCGTTGGCGTGGCCAGCGGCCAGATCAACGAAGGCAACCGTGACCTCGCCCAGCGCACCGAAGAGCAGTCCTCCTCCCTGGTCGAGACCGCTTCCAGCATGGARCAGATGACGGCCAGCGTACGCCAGACCGGCCGACAATGCCCGSCAGGCCGAGGCGCTCTCCCGGGAAGCGGCGAGCCAGGCCGACAAGGGCAGCAGCGTGGCCAGCAGTGCCCGCGGCGCCATGCGACAGATTCATGAGGCCAACCGAGAGGTCACCCGCATCGTCGAAGCCATCGACAGCATCGCCTTCCAGACCAACCTGCTGGCCCTGAATGCCTCGGTGGAGGCGGCCAGGGCAGGCGAGCATGGCCGCGGTTTCGCCGCGGTCGCCTCGGAGGTACGCAAGCTGGCCAGTCGTAGCGCCGAGGAAGCCGAGCAGATACGTCGGGTGGTCGGCATCAATGTGGCCTGCATCGACGAAGGTGAGAAGTTGGTCAACGCCACCAGCGAAACCCTGGAGACGATCGCCCGGGGGGTCGGGCAGGTCGCCAATCTCATCACCGAGATGTCCACAGCGGCAACCGAACAGTCCGCCGGCATCGAGCAGATCAACCAGGCCATCGGGCAACTCGAGGAGATGACTCAAAACAACGCCACCCTGGTCGAGCAGGTGGCGGCGGCGAGCCAGTCGCTGGATGAACAGGCTAACGACATGACGCGGCTGATCGCCCGCTTCAAGGTCGGCGAAGCGTTAACGGCCGGCAATGTCTGGGAAAGCGAAGCTCAGCCGGCGGACGGAGGGGCGCCGCACAGGCTCGCCTACTCGGCGGCGTGATGCCCCGGAAACAGCTAGTAACATTGTTACTAAAGTTTCCGCTCAAGCGTGCCGATAGAGTGAGTGCACACGCAAAATTGGGGAAGCCGGCGCGTCCGCCGGCTTCGGGGGCTGCACTGACGATCCATCGAGGCCGGGCCGGGAAACCGGCCAATGGCTCGATGGGTTGTCGAGTGCTTGCCAAGGGCGCAAACAAGGAAAAAAGACCATGTCTTCACCGCTTACCGATGCCACCAACAGCTTGAGCGCCTCGGCGCTGCACGACCTGACACCGCGACAGCGCAAGGAGTCCGTGCTGGCCTCACTGCCCACGGCGGGAACCATGCTGAGCCAGGCCGAGAGCCACGGCCATACCCCTGCCCAGGCGGACCTGGTCGAGCCGATTCAACGGATCAATGAAGTGCTGCGCCAGTATGGCGTGGAATTCGAGCTGAACGAGATGCCGTCACGGGTGGTGACGCGGATCGTCGACCGGGATTCCGGCGACGTATTGCGCCAGATCCCCTCCGAGGAGGTGCTGGCCATTGCCGAAAGGCTGGATGAAATGCAGGGACGCCTGATTCGGCTGGAAGCCTAGATCAGCTGGAGGCCTAGACCTGCATGTTCATGACGTCACGGTAGGCGGAGACCAGCCGGTTTCTTACCTGCAGCCCCATCTGAAAGGCCACGCTGGCCTTCTGCATGTCGACCATGACGTCGTTGAGTTCCACGTTGGGATCCCCGGCCTGGAAGGCCATGGCCTTGGCGCTGGAAGCCTGCTGAAGACGGTTGATACGCTGAATGGAGGATTGCAGCTCACCGGCGAAACCGCCCTGCCCCACCAGGGTCGAGACCTGCTGCCCCTTGGCAGCCTGTCCGCCGGCCTGTGTCGCCAGACTCTGCATCTGGGCCAGCGCGGATTGGATGGCAGGTGAACTCATGGCTCGCGGCCCCCGTTCGGTTGGATAGGAAGTGACGTTCAAGGAATGTTGCCAAGGCTAACAGCTGTCGTCACGGGACCATACTGGCAAATGGCATGAAAAACACGGGCTTTTCCCGCCTTTGGACTCGACGAGGGTTCGCATAATAGCGTTCATCACAGTTGCGCCCGCAAGGGTAGCCGGAATGCGGTGGACGGATGCACGCAATGCCATCTTCGAGTAATAGTTATCAAGCGATGAACGCCGCCTCCCATGGGAGGTGCGCATGAGCGATGGCGCCGCAACGCCGGGTGGTCAGGAGACCTCGCCCAACCCGCCAGCGGGCGCAATGCTGCAGCGCGTCCAGGAGCAGATTCGCGGCAATCCGCTGATCGCGATCCTGATCGGCGGCGCGGCATCGATCGCCATCGTGGTGGTGCTGCTGATGTGGGCGCGGGAGCCCGATTACCGGGTGCTCTACAGCAATCTCACCGAGGCGGATGGCGGTCGCATCATCAATGAGCTCGAGAGCCGCGGCGTGCCCTACCGCTTCAGCGAAGGCGGTACGGCGCTGCTGGTGCCCGGCGACTCGGTGCACGGCCTGCGCCTGCAGCTTGCCGAGCAGGGCCTGCCCCGGGGCGGCAACGTGGGCTTCGAGCTGATGGACAGCCAGGCCTTCGGGGTCAGCCAGTTTGCCGAACAGGTCAACTTCCAGCGTGGCCTCGAAGGTGAGCTGTCACGCTCCATCGAATCGCTTGGCCCGGTATCCCGGGCCCGGGTACACCTTGCCATGGCACGCTCCTCGGTCTTCGTGCGGGACCAGGAGCCGGCCAAGGCATCGGTCATCGTGACCCTGGAGTCGGGCCGTGTGATCGGTGACGGCCAGGTCAACGCCATCATCCACATGGTTTCCAGCAGCGTGCCCGAACTGGCCGCCGAAGACGTCACGGTGGTCGACCAGGGCGGCCGCCTGCTCTCCATGCCCGGCGCAACCGACGCGGCTGGATGCCACGCAGCTCGATTACATCGCCGAGGTCGAACGCTCCTTCCAGCAGCGCATCGAGAACATCCTGGCACCGATCCTGGGTCAGCAGAACGTGAGGGCCAGGTGGCTGCCCAGATCGACTTCTCACGCCGCGAGGAGACCAACGAGCGCTTCGCCCCCAACCAACCGCCCAACGAGGCGGCGGTACGCAGCCGACAGTCCAGCGTCTCCTACAGCGGCGGCGACGACCTGGCCATGGGCATACCCGGCGCCCTGAGCAACACGCCCCCCGGCACCGCGCCTTCCCCCATCAATCTCCCGGTGGACGAAGATGGCGAACTGCTCGAAGAAGCCGAGCAGGAGCTGCTGGCCTTGAGCAACCTGCGCCAGGATGGCGTGATCAACTACGAAGTCGACCGCAACATCGAGCATGTCCAGCACCGCCAGGGGCAGGTGCAGCGCCTTTCCGCCGCGGTGGTGGTGGACTATCGCGAGCAGCGCGACGAAGAAGGCGTATGGCAACGCGTGCCGCTGAGCGACTTGGAAGTCGCCCAGATCGAGCGCCTGGTTCGCCAGGCCATGGGCTTCTCCCAGGCCCGCGGTGATGAAATCGAAGTGGTCAACAGCCCCTTCAGCCGCACCGTGGACGACGCGGAAGTGCTGGAGTGGTGGCAATCGCCCGATGTCCATAACCTGGCACTCACCTTTGGCCGCTACCTGCTGGTGGCACTGGGCGCCTGCTGGCCTATCTGCTGATCCTGCGCCCGCTGATCAAGCGGCAGACGCAGCAGCCTGCACTGGCCTCGGCGCCGGGTACCGGCCTGCGTGTCCGGGTCGATGACGAGACGCCGGAGGGCATTGACGGTGAGCTGGAAGACGATCTGGCGTCGACACGGACTTACCAGAAGCCGAAACGCAAGCGCAAGTCTTCGGCCTATGAAGACCACCTGGCCGACCTGCGTGAATTGGCCCAGGAGGATCCCCGTATGATCGCCATGATCGTTCGCAGCTGGATGAACAAAGAATGAGCACCGCAAGAGCCATGAGCGGCGTGCGCCGCAGCGCCATCCTGATGCTGGCCCTGGACGAGGACAGCGCGGCGGAGGTGTTCAAGTACCTCTCGCCCAAGGAGATCCAGCAGTTGAGCATGGAGATGGCCGAGATGGACCAGGTCTCCCATGAAGACATGCAGAAGGTGATGCAGGACTTCAACGACGAGACCGAAGAGTTCATCGCGCTAAACCTCAACTCCAGCGACCATATCCGCTCGGTACTGACCAAGGCACTGGGCAGCGAGCGCGCCACCAGCCTGATCGAGGACATCCTCGAGACGTCGGGCAGCACCAGCGGCATCGACTCGCTCAACCTGATGGAAGCGCCCATGGTGGCGGAGCTGATCCGCGACGAGCACCCGCAGATCATCGCCACCATCCTGGTCCACCTGGAACGCCACCAGGCCGCCGACGTGCTCGAGCTGTTCGACGACAAGCTGCGCAACGACGTGGTGCTGCGTATCGCCACCTTCAGCGGCGTGCAGCCGGCCGCCTTGCAGGAGCTGACCGAGGTGCTCTCGGGCATGCTCGACGGCCAAAACCTCAAGCGCAGCAAGATGGGCGGCGTGAGAACCGCAGCGAGATCCTCAACCTGATGAACTCCAATCAGGAGGAGACCGCCATCGAGACGGTGCGGGCGCACAGCGAAGACCTGGCCCAGAAGATCATCGACGAGATGTTCCTGTTCGAGAACCTCATGGACCTGGACGACCGCAGCATCCAGATGGTGCTCAAGGAGATCGACACCAACTCCCTGGTGGTGGCGCTCAAGGGGGCGCCGGAAGGCCTGATGGAGAAATTCCTGCGCAACATGTCCCGCCGCGCCGCCGACCTGATGCGCGAGGACATGGAGGCTCGCGGGCCGATTCGTGTCTCCCAGGTGGAGGCGGAGCAGAAGTCGATCCTGCAGGTGGTGCGCCGGCTCGCCGACTCCGGCGATATCGTGCTGAGCGGTGGAGACGACACTTATGTCTGATCGCTCGCCCTCCCACCCGGAGCAGTCGGCCTCCTGGCGCCGCTGGCAGATGGGTGAACTGCAGGATGAGAGCCGCCGCAGCGAGGCCGAGCGAGCCGCGAAACCGGCAGAGGACCCCGCACGCCAGGAGCGGTTCCGCCGCCAGGCCGAGCTCAAGGCGCTGCGCGAAAAGACCCTGCGGGAAGCCCGCGACGAGGGGTTCAAGGCCGGCTTCGAGGAGGGCCGCGCCCAGGGACAGGCCCAGGCCTGGAAGAAGGCCGCCACGAAGCCGAGAAGGAGCTGAAGCAGCGCACCCGCGAAGTTCTGGCGCCGCTCAAGCCACTAGCGGAGCAGTTTGCCGATGCCCTGGCCGTGCTGGACGAAGAGGTAGCCAATGAGATGGTCGAGCTGGCACTCGCGACAGGCCGACAGCTGGCCGGCGAGGCCTTGAAGGCCCGCCCAAGGCAGGTGCTGGAACTGGTCAGGGCGCTGCTGCATACCGACCCGCCGCTGACCGGGCAGCAGCGCCTGTGGCTGCATCCGCTGGACCACAAGCTGGTGGAGCAGCATCTCGGCCAGGAGCTGGAAGCCGCCGGCTGGAAACTGCAACCGGACGACCAGCTCAGCCGCGGCGGCTGCCGTGTCACCAGCGCCAGTGGCGAGCTCGATGCCACCTGGGAAACCCGCTGGCAGGCCGTCAAGGCTCAGGTGCGCCGCCGGCGCCCTGCCACAGCGGCAGCGGAAGACGAACAGGAGTGAGTGACATGCCCGAGACCCTGGCACAACCCCGCAATGCGCATCAGGCACGCTGGCAGCAGACGCTGCAGCATGTGCGCGAACGCGTGGAGACCGTGCCGGGGTTTCGTACCAGCGGTCGTGTTTTACGGGCCACCGGCATGGTGATCGAGGCGATCGGCCTGCGGGTCGCCCTGGGCAACGCCTGTCGCATCGAGCTGGTCTCTCCGGGCAGCAGCGAGTCGCCGCGCTTTGCCGAAGCCGAAGTGGTCGGGTTCGCCGGCGAACGGCTGTTCTTGATGCCGCTATCGGAGATCACCGGCCTGATGCCGGGTGCCCGCGTCTATCCGCTGGGCGATGGGCCCGACCACACGGCGCGCCGCTTTCCTCTGGGCGAATCGCTGCTTGGCCGGGTGGTGGATGGAAACGGCGAGCCGCTCGATGGCTTAGGCCCGCTGGACAATGCCCCCCGGGCGGCRCTCTCCACCCCGCCGCTCAACCCGCTGGCCCGCGCCCCGATCGATGAGCAGATCGACGTCGGCATTCGCGCCATCAACGCACTGCTCAGCGTGGGCCGCGGCCAGCGCATGGGGCTCTTTGCCGGCTCCGGTGTGGGCAAGTCGGTACTGCTGGGCATGATGGCCCGCTACACCGGCGCCGACGTGATCGTCGTGGGCTTGATCGGCGAGCGGGGACGCGAAGTGCAGGACTTCATCGACAACATCCTCGGCGAAGAGGGGCGCCGCCGCGCCGTGGTGGTGGCGGCCCCGGCCGACACCTCGCCGCTGCAGCGACTGCAGGGCGCCKCCTATGCCACGCGCCTGGCGGAAGGCTTCCGCGACCAGGGCAAGAACGTGCTGCTGATCATGGACTCCCTCACCCGCTATGCCATGGCCCAGCGCGAGATCGCCCTGGCCATCGGCGAGCCACCCGCCACCAAGGGCTATCCGCCCTCGGTCTTCGCCAAGATCCCCAGCCTGGTGGAACGCGCCGGCAATGCGGAACGCGGCCGTGGCTCGATTACCGCTTTCTATACCGTGTTGACGGAAGGCGACGACCAGCAGGACCCCATCGCCGATTCTGCCCGCGCCATTCTCGACGGTCATATCGTCCTGTCCCGGACGCTGTCCGAGGCCGGTCACTACCCCGCCATCGATATCGAGGCCTCGATCAGTCGCGTGATGACTCACATTATCGACGACGAGCAGCTGGCCATGACCCAGGCCTTCAAGCGGCTCTTTTCTCGCTACCAGCGGAACCGCGACCTGATCAGCGTGGGCGCCTACAGCCCGGGACACGACCCGCAGCTGGATGAGGCCGTCCAACGCTATCCGCTGCTGGAGCAGTTCCTCCAGCAGGGCATTCATGAAAATGCCTCTATCGAGGCCTCTCGACAGGTTCTCACCGAGACCCTAGGAGTCAGGCAATGAGCGCATCGTCACAGCTCGGCATGCTGGGCGACCTCGCCCGGGATGCCCGCGACCAGGCCGGCCAGCTGCTGGCCGGAGAGCGCATGAGCGAACGCCAGGTTGCGGCCCAGCTCGACGCCCTCAGCCGCTATCGGCTGGAGTACGCCGAGCGGCTGCAGAGTGCCATGCGAGAGGGCATCGATCCCGCCAGCATGCACAACTACCAGCAGTTCCTCGCCTCCCTGGATGCCGCCCTCCAGCGCGCCAGGGACGCACTGGACTCGCAGCAGCAGCGCGTCCAGCAGAGCCAGCAGCAGTGGCAACAGGAGCAGAAGCGCCTGTCGGCCTACGACACCCTTTCCTCTCGCCGCCATGCCGAGCTGCAGAAGCACGAAGCGCGGCGGGAACAACGCAACAGTGACGAAATGGCCGCCGGTCGGCTGATTCGCCAGCGCCCCGAGCGCGATTCGTGATCCGAGCCAGGAGATCGCAATGGATATTCAGATGATTCTGTCCGCCCTACCGGGCAAGCCCATGGGCAAGGCCGAGGCGGGTGCCAATGCATCCGACGGCCAATTTGCCCTGGCCCTGGCCGGTGCCGGTCGATCGCAGTCCGACGCCCAGCAGTCTGACCCACTGCCGGAGAGTGTCAGGCCTGCCCTGCCGCCCTCCATGGCAGCCCAGCAGGCGATGCTGCAGGCCCTGAGCGCCAACGACCCGGATCTCGTGGCGGATATGGAA
>NZ_AZQX01000030.1:0-14241 GCF_000568385.1 Halomonas sp. BC04 | reverse complement strand
GCCACGGAATCCCAGGGCCGTATCCATACCTCTGCCTGTACGGTGGCCGTGATGCCCGAGGCTGACACCGTGGGTGATGTGGAGATCAATCCGGCGGACCTGCGCGTGGACACCTTCCGCTCCAGCGGAGCCGGGGGGCAGCACGTCAATACCACCGATTCGGCCATTCGCCTCACCCACCTGCCGACCGGCGTGGTGGTCGAATGCCAGGAGGAGCGTAGTCAGCACAAGAACCGCGCCAAGGCGATGTCGCTGCTGGCCGCCAGGCTCAAGCAGAGCGCCCAGGACAGTCAGCGTCGCGAGCAGGCCGATACGCGCCGTTCGCTGGTGGGGTCGGGGGATCGCAGTGAGAGAATCCGCACCTATAACTTTCCCCAGGGGCGCCTGACGGATCACCGTATCAACCTCACCCTCTACAAGCTGGGCGAAGTGATGGCCGGCGAGCTCGATGAAGTCGTCGAGCCGTTGATTCACGAGCATCAGGCCGAGCAACTTGCGGCCCTGCAGCAGGAGGGTTGATGGATATCGACAGCCTGTTGGGCCGTGCAACGGAGCGGCTTGCCCAGGCGGGCTCGGCCAGCCCGCGCCTTGATGCCGAGGTACTGCTGGGTCATGTGCTGGGCGTCGACCGTACCTGGCTCTATACCTGGGGTGACAGAGCGGCCCCGGTGTATGAGCGCGCCCGATTCGAGGCGCTGGTAGCAGCCCGGGCCGAGGGCCACCCCGTCGCCTACCTGATCGGTGAGCGCGAGTTCTGGGGGCTGGCGCTAACCACCTCGCCGCAGACCCTGATCCCGCGGCCCGATACCGAGACCCTGGTGGAGGTAGCGCTGGAGCTGGCTCTTGCTACCCGGGGGCATTTTCTGGACCTGGGTACCGGCACTGGCGCGATTGCCTTGGCCTTTGCCAGTGAACGGCCCGGCTGGCAGGTAACCGGCATCGACCGGGTAGAGGAGGCGGTAGCACTCGCTACAGCCAATGCCGATAGGCTGGGTATTGCCAACGCGAGCTTCCTGGCCAGCGACTGGTTCTCGGCCCTCGCCGCCGAATGCTTCGACGTGATCGTCGCCAACCCTCCCTACATCGCCGAGAGCGACCCGCACCTCATGCTCGGCGACGTCCGCTTCGAGCCCGCCAGCGCGCTGGTGGCAGGGGAGGATGGGCTGGCCGATCTGCGGTGCCTGGTCGAATCGGCACCGCGCCATCTTCTGCCGGGGGGCTGGCTGGCCATGGAGCACGGCCATGACCAGGCCGAGCGAGTGAGACAGCTGCTGCAGGCAGCGGGATACCGCGACATTGCCAGTCGCCATGATATATCGGGCCGGCAGCGAGTGACCCTGGGGCGCATGGCCGGCTAACGTTGAGGGCTCGCCACTGGAGGGGCGTGCGCGCTGTGGTACACCTGTTCAGGAAATATTTCCGATTGTCGTCATGATTCCATGCCTCTGCACCCCCAGCGCACTTCATTACCGCTGATTCCTGGTCGGATCCACCGGCATGGCGACATCATCCATTCATCCTGATCCGGTTTGCCAAATACGATAATGAAAGCCAAATCCCGCTCGCTCGACCGTATCGATCTCAATATCCTGCGCTGCCTGCAGGAAAATGCCCGCATCTCCTATGTCGACCTTGCCGCCCAGGTGGGTCTCTCCACCACGCCGTGCCTGGAGCGCGTCAAGCGACTGGAGAAGTCAGGGGTCATCCGCGGCTACAAGGCGGTTCTCGATCCCAGGGCCCTCAAGGCCAATCTGCTGGTGTTCGTCGAGATCAGCCTTGAGACCCAGTCCCCGGCGGTATTCGATGAGTTCCGTCGTGCCGTGGCTAGACTGCCCCAGATCCAGGAGTGCCACCTGGTATCGGGTCAGTTCGACTATATCCTCAAGTGCCGGATTCCGGAAATGGCAGCCTATCGCCAGCTGCTCGGCGACGTGGTATTGACCCTGCCGGGCGTCAAGGAGTCCAAGAGTTACGTGGTGATGGAGGAGGTCAAGGAGGAGTTCTCGCTCTATGTGCCAGACATCGAGGAGCTGGAAGGCAAGTGATGGCAATGGACGATGACCAGCTGCTGCGATACAGCCGCCAGATCATGCTGGAATCGATCGATATCCAGGGCCAGGAGCGGCTGCTGTCGTCCCGGGTTCTTGTCGTGGGAGCCGGTGGCCTGGGCTCTCCGGTGGCACTCTATCTTGCCGCCGCCGGGGTGGGGCATCTCACCCTGGCCGATGCCGACAGCGTTGAACTCTCCAACCTGCAGCGCCAGATTGCTCATGGCATGAGCGACCTCGAGCGCAACAAGGCCGAATCGGCTCGCGAGTCGGCGCTGGCGCTCAATCCCGGTTGCGATATCTCGGTGGTGACGCAGCATCTGGCGGGGGCAGCCATGGATGATGCCGTGGCCGCAGTGGATCTGGTGCTCGATTGTACCGACCGCTTCTCCAGTCGCTATGCCATCAATGCCGCCAGTCGCAAGGCGGGCAAGCCACTGGTATCCGGTGCGGCGATCCGCTTCTCCGGGCAACTGGCGGTGTTCGATCCCCGTGACCCGGCAAGCCCCTGTTACGCCTGTCTCTATCCTCCCGGAGAGGGCGACGACGAGGCGCTGCGTTGTGCCGAAAATGGCGTCGTCGCCCCCCTGGTGGGGCTAATCGGCTGCTTCCAGGCACTGGAGGCGGTCAAGCTGCTCAGCGGTGCCGGTACCCCACACCGCGGGCTCTCCACCTTCGACGGCATGAGCGGCCAGTGGCGCCATTTCCAGGTGCCGCGGGATCCCGCCTGTCCGATCTGCGCCTCGCGCTGAGGATGCGATCATGGTCGACCGTTTGGGGCTGAAGCTGGGGCAGGTCAGTGACTTCGATATTCGCTTGATTCGTGTCTTCAAGGCCGTGGTGGAGTGCGGGGGGTTCTCCGCTGCAGAGTCCGCACTTGGCATCAGCCGCCCGGCAATCAGCCAGCACATGAGCGACCTCGAGAAGCGCCTGGGGCTCAAGCTGTGTCAGCGGGGACGTGGCGGTTTCTCGCTGACAGAGGAGGGGCGCCAGGTATTCGAGGCGACGCTGACCCTGCTGTCGGCACTGGAAACCTTTCGCACCGAGGTCAACGGCCTGCATCGCAACTTGCGAGGCGAGCTCAACATTGGCCTGACCGACAACCTGGTCAGCATGCCACGGATGCACGTGACCGATGCCCTGGCCGACCTCAAGGCACAGGGGCCGGACGTGCGAATCAACATCCACATGGAGGCACCGGACCGTATTGCCCAGGGGGTCCTGGACGCCCGCCTGCATGTGGGTGTCGTCCCCGAGGTCAACCTGCCGGCAAGCGTCGATGCACGCCCGCTCTATGATGAAACCTTGCGGCTTTACTGTGCCGATCGCCATCCACTCTTTCCTCTGCCGGCCGAGTCGCTGGATGAGGCGATCCTGGCCCGGCATGAAGCGGTACTTCCCGCTTACCCGCTACCCGAGGCGGCCCGCCTGGCCCATGCCAGGCTGAAGGGAACCGCAACGGCCTCCGACCGCGAGGGCGCGGTCTTTCTCATCCTGACCGGTTGCTATATCGGTTACCTGCCCGACCACCTGGCCGAACCCTGGGTCGGGGCGGGGCGCTTGCGTGCGCTTATTCCCGAGACCTGTACCTACCCCATTCCCCTGGTCACGATTACCCGTCGAGACCGCCGTCCACATCGGGTTCTTGACGTCTTTCTGGCATCGGTGGGTCGCCATGCCTAGGAGCCTGTCGGGCTTTTTGATGGTGATTTATTGACACGCTTCTCCTGTTGTCGCACCTGTGATAACGCTGTCCAGTGCTCTTCTTGCTATGCAAGGCGTCATTAGTGCGTTGAAACAGGGAGGCGTTGACGATTGCGTTGTTGATGGTTTTTGTTATTGAATACTTGACAGTGTCCGCGGGTTTGGTGCCAGACTAGATGGTATGGCCGCCTGCTCGTCATGGGGCTCAACCCGAGGCCATCGCCACAGGTTGGCTTGAACCCAGGGCCAATCATCACCCAGTGTGCCGGCCGCCCCCGGCCCCACCATTGCAAGGACCGGTTTCATGGCGACTGCCACAACGCGCGACATCCCGGCCTCCTATTACCGCGATACGGTAGCGGTAGGCCTGGACGCCTGTCCGCCGCTGGAAGGCGACCAGCGGGCTGATGTCTGCGTCATCGGTGGTGGGGTAACCGGCTGCTCGGCGGCGCTGCACCTGGCCGAGCGGGGCTACTCGGTGCGTCTACTGGAAGCCAGTGCGGTGGGCTTCGGCGCCTCGGGGCGCAGTGGTGGCCAGATCCTGCCGGGCCTGGGCACTGACATCGCCACCGTGGAGCAGGCACTGGGTCATGAACGGGCCCGTGCCATCTGGGAGATGAGTCGTGAAGCGGTTCGGCTCACCGCCGCGCTCGTCGAGCGTCATGCCATTCCCTGCGATCTGGCCTGGGGCTTTCTGCATGCCGCCGTCAAGCCGCGCCATGTGCGCGAGTTGCAAGCGTTTCAGGAGCGCATGGCCCGGGATTACGATTACACGAACATGACCTGGCTCGAGGGCTCGGCACTGCATGAGCGGGTGGTGACCGACGCCTACCCCGGCGCTCTCTACGAAGAAGAGGGCGGACACCTGCATCCGCTGAATTATACGCTGGGCCTGGCTCGCGCCGCGCAGCGTGCCGGGGTGACGATCCATGAGGGCAGCGCCGCATGCCTCATTCGCCGGGGGCAGACGGCACGGGTGGAAACCGAAGGCGGCAGCGTCACCGCCGACTTCGTGGTGGTCGCCGGCAATGCCTATCTGGGAGGGCTGGTGCCGGAGCTGTCGGGGCGAATGATGCGAGCCGCCAACTACATGGTGGCGACCGCCCCCCTGAGCGAGACGCAGGCCGCCTCGGTGCTGCCGTGCAACGATGCCCTGGCCGATGCCAATTTCGTCCTCGACTACTATCGGCTCTCTGCCGATCGGCGGCTGATCTATGGCGGGGAGGTGAGCTACGATGGCCGTGAACCGCGTGGCTTGCGTGAGCGAATGGACGCCAAGATCGCCCGCCTGTTTCCCGTTCTGGAGGGTGTGCCCATCGACTATCGCTGGGGGGGAGATGTGGCCATTACCCTCAATCGAGCGCCGGATTTCGGCCGTATCGGGCATAACCTCTACTACGCTCAGGGCTATTCCGGCCACGGCATGGCCCTGGCGGGGCTCGCCGGCCAACTGATGAGCGATACCATTGCCGGCCAGAGCGAGCGGTTCGATCTCTTCGCCGCCATGCCTCATCGGCGCTTCCCCGGCGGCGACCGGCTGCGTACGCCGCTGCTGGTGCTGGCGACCACCTTCTACAAACTGCGCGACCGACTATAACCATCAGCCCGAAACGGGGCGGAAATGAGGTTTCCATGAAAGATCTAGAGAGCTGGCTCAAGGAACGGCGCATCACCGAAGTGGAGTGCCTGGTCAGCGATATTACCGGGATTGCGCGAGGCAAGATCACCCCCGTTTCCAAGTTCATGGCCGAGAAGGGTATGCGCTTGCCCGAAAGCGTACTGCTCCAGACCGTAACCGGCGACTATGTGGAGGATGAGCTCTACTATTCTCTGCTCGACCCGGCGGATATCGACATGATCTGCAAGCCGGACATCTCGGCGGTCTATCCGGTGCCCTGGGCGCTTGAGCCCACGGCCCAGGTCATTCACGACTGCTACGACAAGATGGGCAACCCCATCGAGCTTTCCTGTCGCAATCAGCTCAAGCGCGTGCTTGCCCTCTATGCCGAGAAGGGCTGGAAGCCGGTGGTGGCGCCGGAGATGGAGTTCTATCTCACCAAGCGCTGTGAGGATCCCGACCTGCCGCTTCAGCCGCCGATCGGGCGCAGCGGTCGGCAGGAGACCGGCCGGCAATCCTTCTCCATCGATGCGGCCAACGAGTTCGATCCTCTGTTCGAGGACATGTACGACTGGTGCGAGGCCCAGGGGCTGGATATCGATACCCTGATCCATGAAGAGGGTACCGCCCAGATGGAGATCAACTTTCGCCATGGCGACCCGTTGATGCTGGCGGACCAGATATTCCTCTTCAAGCGAACGTTGCGTGAAGCGGCCCTCAAGCATGATGTGGCTGCCACTTTCATGGCCAAGCCCATCACCAATGAGCCGGGCAGCGCCATGCACATCCATCAGAGCGTGCTCGACGCCACCACCGGGCGCAGCATCTTCGCCAATGAAGATGGCTCCATGAGCCAGCTGTTCCTGCACCATATCGGCGGACTTCAGCGTTTCATCCCCGAGGCGCTGCCGCTGATGGCGCCCAACGTCAACTCCTTCCGCCGGTTCCTGCCGGATACCTCGGCGCCGGTCAACGTCGAATGGGGGGAGGAGAACCGTACCTGCGGGCTGCGCGTCCCCGACTCCACGCCACAGAACCGGCGCATCGAGAACCGCCTTCCCGGGGCCGACGCCAACGCCTATCTGGCCATTGCCGCGAGTCTGCTCTGCGGCTATCTCGGCATGGAGCAGGGGCTGAACCCGTCGGCGCCGGTGCAGGGGCGGGCGTTCGAGCGGCGCAACATGCGCCTGCCCTTCACCCTGGAGCAGGCGCTGGAACGGATGGAGCACTGTGCAGAGCTGGAGCGCTACATGGGCCATCGCTTCGTGACCGGCTATGTGGCGGTAAAGCGGGTGGAGAACGAGAACTTCAAGCAGGTGATCAGTTCCTGGGAAAGGGAATTCCTTCTGCTCAGTGTTTGAAAGGGTGAGTGACTCAATGAAACCATTTGAAAAACAACAGCGAAGAGGTGTCATGATGTCCCGACAAAGCAAGCTTTCCCTGGCCGTGGCTGCGGCCTCCCTGACGTTGATGGCCACGACGGTTCAAGCCAACGAGGTGCGGGTCTACAACTGGTCGGACTATATCGCGCCGGATACCCTGGAGAAGTTCACCGAGCAGACCGGCATCCGGGTGATCTACGACGTCTACGACAGCAACGAAGTGCTCGACGCCGCCATGCTTTCGGGGCGTTCCGGGTATGACGTGGTAGTGCCCTCCAACCATTACCTGACGCGACAGGTCAGTGCCGGTGTCTATCGGGAGCTGGACCACGACAAGCTGCCCAACATGGTCAATCTCAATCCCGAGCTGATGGACGACCTGGAGTCCATCGATCCGGGCAGCCGCCACTCCGTTCCCTACATGTGGGGCACCAACGGCATTGGCTACAACGTCGAGCGGGTCACCGAGATCCTCGGCGAGGACGCCCCGGTCGATTCCTGGGCGCTGATCTTCGATCCTGAGGTTACCTCCGCGCTGAAGGCGGGGGGCTGCGGCATCTCCATGCTCGACTCGGGCGATGAAATGCTCTCGCCTGCCATGGCCTACCTGGGGCTCTCCCCGCTCTCGGAGGAGACGGCGGACCTGGAGGCGGGGGGGGACCTGATCGCCGCCGTGCGCGACAACATTACCTACTTCCACTCCTCGCGTTATATCTCGGACCTGGCCAACGGCGATATCTGCGTGGCGGCCGGCTATTCCGGGGATATCTTCCAGGCCGCGGACCGCGCCGAGGAAGCCGGGCGCGACTTCACCATCGCCTACACGATTCCCAAGGAGGGCGCGGCGCTCTGGTTCGACATGATGGCGATACCTGCCGATGCGCCGAATCCCGACAACGCCCACGCCTTCATCAATTTCATCCTCGAGCCCGAGGTGGCCGCCGCGATCACCGAGTACGTGGTGTATGCCAATCCCAACATCGCCGCCAACGAGTTCCTCGATCCGGATATTCTCAACAACACCTCGATCTATCCCGACCAGGATGTGATGGATAATCTCTATGTGGCGGAAGAGAAGCCCCTCGCCGTTCAGCGCGTGCGCACACGCACCTGGAACCGCGTGAAATCGGGCATCTGATGCGACACGCCGGCCCGACTGGGCCGGCTCCCCCCTCCCGATTGGCTGCCAGGAGACGCTGCGATGTCGCAACCCCAGCCGAGCGCCTTGGGCCGGGCTCCTCTTGTCGAGCCCGTGTCTTCCGAATCCGATTCTGCTCAAACACTCACTTCCGGACAGCCGTCGTCGACGACTGCCGCCTCCGGCAGGCCGCGGCCGGCCCCCGGGGAGGCGTTGATGGAAATCCGTCGGGTCAGCAAGCGCTTCGATGGCGCCCTGGCGGTGGACGACGTCACCCTCTCCATTCGCCGGGGGGAGATATTCGCCCTGCTCGGCGGTTCGGGTTCGGGCAAATCAACCCTGCTACGCATGTTGGCGGGCTTCGAGAAACCCAGCGAAGGCGAGATCATCCTGGATGGCCAGGACATTTCGACCATGCCGCCCTATGAGCGGCCGATCAACATGATGTTCCAGTCCTATGCTCTCTTCCCCCACATGAGCGTGGAACAGAACATCGCCTTCGGCCTCAAGCAGGACCGGCTCAAGAAGGATGAGATCACCCAGCGCGTGGCGGAAATGCTCAAGCTGGTGCACATGGAGGCGTTTGCCCGGCGCAAGCCTCACCAGCTGTCGGGCGGTCAGCGGCAGCGCGTGGCCCTGGCCCGTTCGCTGGCCAAGCGTCCCAAATTGCTGCTGCTCGATGAGCCCATGGGGGCGCTGGACAAGAAACTGCGCACCGAGATGCAGCTGGAAGTGGTCCAGATCCTGGAGCGTGTCGGGGTCACCTGCATCATGGTGACCCACGACCAGGAGGAGGCCATGACCATGGCAGACCGGGTGGCGATCATGTCGGATGGCTGGATCGCCCAGGTGGGCACCCCCATGGATGTCTACGAGAGCCCGGCGAGCCGCATGGTGGCGGAATTCGTGGGCACGGTGAACCTCTTTGCCGGCGAGATCGTCGTCGATGAGGCCGATCACTGCATCATCGACAGCCCGGACCTGGGTCGGCGGGTCCGCATCGGCCATGGTGTCAGCACCCAGGCCGACGAGCGTCGTGTTTGGCTGGCGATACGACCGGAGAAGACCTGGTTGACCCGTGAGCGTCCCACCGGCGACTACAACTGGGCTGCCGGTACCGTCGAGGATATCGCCTACCTGGGCGGCTTCTCGGTCTACTTCGTGCGCACCGAAGGTGGGCATCTGGTCAAGGCCAGCATGACCAATACCGAGCGCCGCGGCGACCGGCCGAAGTGGGACGAGCCGGTCTATATCCATTGGGACGAGCTGAGTGCCGTGATCCTGCACGACTGAGACTGCGAATTCTGACGCGCCTTGCTGCAACGAGGCCGTCCCATGGGGAGATTTCCATGTCCAATAACCTGGTTCGCCTGCGACGGTTGTTCAAGCCTCGTCGTGGTTGGGTCATCGCCGTGCCGCTGCTGTGGTTGACGCTATTCTTCCTGTTGCCCTTCGGCATCGTGCTCAAGATCAGTCTTTCGGAGGCGGCCATCTCGGTGCCGCCGTACAGCGCGATCTTCGATTATGGCCGTGAGACGCTCAATATCGTCCTCACCTTCAGCAACTACCTTTTCCTGACCACGGATACGCTCTATATCGCCGCCTACTGGGGGTCGGTGAAAATCGCGCTGCTGGCGACGGTACTCTGCCTGCTGCTGGGCTACCCCATGGCCTACGCCATGGCTCGGGCCCCATGCGCTGGCAGCTGATACTGCTGCTGCTGGTGATGCTGCCCTCCTGGACCTCCTTCCTGATCCGGGTCTATGCCTGGATGGGCATCCTCAGCAATAACGCTTGATCAACAACGCCTTGATGTGGCTTGGATGGATCGACTCGCCGATTCGCATGCTGAACACCAATTTCGCGGTGATCCTGGGCATCGTCTATGCCTACCTGCCGTTCATGGTGCTGCCGCTCTACGCCAACCTGACCCGCCTCGATACCTCACTGCTCGAGGCCGCGTCGGATCTCGGTTCACGCAAGCTGAATACCTTCTTCACGGTGACCCTGCCGCTCTCCAAGGGGGGCATCATTGCCGGCTCGATGCTGGTCTTCATTCCGGCGGTGGGGGAGTACGTGATCCCCGAACTGCTGGGTGGGCCCAATACCGTGATGATCGGCAAGGTGCTATGGGAGGAGTTCTTCCACAATCGCGACTGGCCGGTGGCCTCAGCCCTGGCAATGGTGATGCTGGCGATCCTGATCATACCCATCGCGCTCTTTCACCGTTATCAGTCCCGCGAGCTGGAGGAGTGAGCCATGCGTAAGCCATCCTTTACCACGGTGATGCTGATCGTCGGTCTGCTCTTCCTCTACCTGCCGATGGTCATCCTGGTGATCTACTCCTTCAACTCGTCCCGCCTGGTGACGGTATGGGCCGGTTTCTCCGGGCGCTGGTACGTGGAGCTGTTTCGTGACCGGCAGATCCTGGCTGCGGTCTGGACCAGCCTGCGTATCGCCTTCTTCTCGGCGTCCATGGCGGTGTGCCTGGGTACGCTGGCTGCCTTCGTGATGACGCGCTTCTCGCGCTTTCGGGGCAAGACGGTGCTCTCCAGCATGGTAACCGCGCCGCTGGTCATGCCCGAGGTGATCACCGGGTTGTCGCTGCTGCTGCTGTTCGTGCACATGGCGCAGATGGTCGGCTGGCCGGCGGATCGTGGCATGGTCACTATCTGGATCGCCCACACCACCTTCTGCAGCGCCTACGTGGCGGTGGTCGTGGCCTCCCGGCTGCGCGAAGTGGACCTCTCCATCGAGGAGGCGGCCATGGACCTTGGCGCGGGCCCGGTGAAGACGTTCTTCCACATCACGCTGCCGGTGATCTCGCCGGCGCTGGCGGCGGGTTGGCTGCTCGCCTTCACCCTGTCGTTGGACGACTGGTGATCGCCAGCTTCGTTTCCGGTCCCGGCGCCACGACCCTGCCCATGGTGGTGTTCTCCTCGGTGCGAATGGGCGTTTCGCCCAAGATCAATGCGCTGGCCACGTTGATCATCCTGTCCGTGTCGCTGGTCACCTTCCTCGCCTGGTATTTCATGCGTCGCAATGAGGCGAAGCGGCGGCAGGCGATGCTGCAGGATATGACAGCCGGCCGATGAGGGAAGCACTGCACAAAGGAGGCGCTTCCGCGCGCGCCGCTCTCTTCACTGCTTTCAATCCATCCATTCACGTGAGGTATCGTAATGTCGACCAGTGCCAATGCCGAGCATGTGGCGTCCTACTACGCGGCGACGGCGAATCCGTCGCCTGAGCGCACTGCCCTTGCAGGTGGCATCGAGTGTGACGTGTGCGTGGTCGGGGCGGGCTTTACCGGTATTTCCGCGGCGCTGCATCTGGCCGAGCAGGGCATGCAGGTGGTGGTGCTGGAGGCGGCTCGGGTCGGCTTTGGTGCGTCAGGACGCAACGGTGGACAGATCGTCAACAGCTATAGCCGCGACATGGATGTAATCGAGTCCAAGTACGGTTCCGAAACCGCCAGGGCGCTTGGCGACATGGCCTTCGAGGGCAATCGCATCATTCGCCAACGTATTGCGCAGTACGCGATCCGGTGCGACCTGAAGGAGGGTAATCTCTTCGCCGCCTGCAACGAAAAACAGATGCAGGGGCTGATCGAGCACAAGGCGCTCTGGGAGCGCTACGGCCACCATGAGCTGGAGCTTTTGGAGGGGGCGGCGCTGCAGCGGGAGGTGAACAGTGAACGCTACGTGGGGGCGCTGGTGGATCACTCCGGCGGGCACCTGCATCCGCTCAACCTGGTGCTCGGCGAAGCGGCGGCCTTCGAGGCGCTGGGCGGGGTGATCCACGAGCAGACCCCGGTGCTGGAGGTGAGGCACGGCGAGCCGGTAGTGCTGCGCACCCCGAAAGGTAGCGTCACTGCCCGGCGGGTGGTCATGGCCGGGAACGCCTATCTGCAGGGGGTGCTGCCGGAACTGGAGAACCGGTCGATGCCCTGCGGCACCCAGATCATCACCACCGAACCGTTGCCGGTGGCCCTGTGCCGCGAGCTGATACCCAATGATATGGCGGTGGAGGATTGCAACTACCTGCTCGACTACTATCGGTTCACCGCCGACGGCCGGTTGCTCTATGGCGGTGGCGTCAACTACGGCGGCCAGGACCCGGCGGATATCGCGGCGGTGATCCGCCCCAAGATGCTGAAGACCTTTCCCTCGCTGGCCGAGGTCGGAATCGACTACGCCTGGAGCGGCAATTTCCTGATGACCCTGAATCGACTGCCGCAGTTCGGGCGGCTCAACGGCAATGTCTACTACGCCCAGGGGTATTCCGGCCATGGCGTGACCTGCTCACACCTGGCCGGTCGCTTGATCGCCGAGGTGATGCGGGGGGAGGAAGAGCGCTTCGATGCCTTCGCGGGCCTGCCGCACCTGCCCTTTCCCGGGGGACGCCTGCTGCGGGTGCCCCTCTCGGCGCTCGGCGCCTGGTACTACGCCACCCGCGACAAGCTCGGCATCTAACGACACCGCTGATTGATTGCTGCGCTCGAGATACTGCCCCCGACGAGCTATTGCCATAAGCGATCCCACTCGGGCTGATCCGTCGACAGGTCTACGAGGGGGCGCTGTGAACCCCTCCCTGGGCGCTACCGATGCCATCCCTGGCATAGGACCCCCTCTACGACCTGTCCCCGGCGCCCCTCGTTATGTGGCAACGATGATAGCCTGGCTGACCACCGGCGGTAGCGATGCGTGGACCGCCGAAAGCCTCGTTGACTTCCGGGCGCGGTCAGTAGAGCCCGATGGTCTCGCCATCCTCGTCGATATCGAGCCGGGTGGCGGCCGGCGAGGCGCCGAGCCCGGGCAGGGTGAGGATATCGCCGGCCAGGGCATAGACGAAGCCGGCGCCGGCGGAGAGCCGTACCTCGCGCACCGGCAGTCGCCAGCCTGTGGGAGCGCCGAGCCGGCTCGGGTCGGCGGAGAGCGAGAGATGCGTCTTGGCGATGCACACCGGCAGCCGGCCATGGCCCTGACGCTGCCAGGCCTCCAGTTGCTTCCGGGCCGTGGGAGCGAAGTCGACCCCATCGGCGCCGTAGAGGCGGGTCGCGATGCATTCGATCTTGGCCGCCAGCGGAAGCTCGTCCGGATAGAGGAAGTGGAAGTCGCCGCCGGCCTCGGCGGCTTCCACCACTGCTTCGGCCAGGGCCCGCGCCCCCTCGCCGCCGTCGCGCACATGGGTGGCCACCACCGCCTTGATCCCTACCGACTCGCACAGCTCGCGAATGGCCGCGTACTCGCTTTCGTGGTCACCGGGGAAGGCGTTGATCGCCACCACCGGGGTGATGCCGTGGGCGCGGATGTTGTCGATCTGCTTGAGCAGGTTGACGCCTCCCTGCTGCACCTCCTCCGGATGCTCCGCCAGCAGGGAGGCTGGAAGCGGTTGGCCGGGCACCAGCGGGTGGCGGCCGCTGTGGTACTTCAGGGCGCGCACCGTGACCACCAGCACCGCGGCATCCGGCATCAGGCCCGAGGTGCGGCACTTGATGTTGAAGAAGCGCTCGGCGCCCATGTCGGCACCGAAGCCCGCCTCGGTGACCAGGAATTCGCTGGCGTGCAGGCCGATCCGGTCGGCGATGATGGAGGAGTTGCCGTGGGCGATGTTGCCGAACGGGCCGGCATGGATCAGCGCCGGGGCGTGCTCCAGGGTCTGCAGCAGGTTGGGCTTGAATGCCTCCTTGAGCAGCACCGTCATGGCGCCGGCGGCGCCGATCTGCTCGGCAGTCACCGGCTCGCCCGCGCGGTCCTGGCCCACCATCAAGCGCCCCAGGCGGCGGCGCAGGTCAGCCAGGGAGTCGGCCAGGGCCAGCACCGCCATCACCTCGGAGGCGGCGGTGATCTCGAAGCCGGTCTGGCGGGGAACCCCGTCGCCGCTGCCGCCGAGTCCTACCACCAGGTGGCGCAGGGCGCGGTCGTTGAGATCGATGACCCGCGACCAGCAGATCGTACGGGGATCTAGTTCGGGTTCGAGGCGGTGATGCAGATGGTTGTCGATCATGGCCGCCAGCAGGTTGTGGGCGGCGCTCACCGCATGGATGTCGCCGGTCAGGTGCAGGTTGATGCGCTCCATGGGCAGCACCTGGCTGTAGCCGCTGCCGGTGGCTCCGCCCTTGAGGCCCAGGGTCGGGCCCATGGAGGGTTGCCGCAGAGCCACGCTGGCGACGTGACCCAGGCGCTGCAGTCCCTGTACCAGGCCGATGGCGGTGGTGGTCTTGCCCTCTCCCGGAGGCGTGGGGGTGATCGCCGAGACGACCACGTAGCGTCCCCGGGGGCGTTCGGCCAGCGCCGCCAGGGCCACCGGGTCGAGCTTGGCGATACCGCGCCCGTAGGGTTCCACGGCCTC
>NZ_AZQX01000029.1:0-5148 GCF_000568385.1 Halomonas sp. BC04 | reverse complement strand
TTCGAGCAGGCCGCGCAGGCTCAGGTTGGGCGGAGGGGTCGACGCCCCCGGCCTTGGCGACCACGTAGATCTCACGCCCGTATTTGCTGTACACCTTGGTCTTGGCGGCGGCCGTCTTGGCCATGGATTCCTTGCGGTTCTGAAAGGCCCTGCCCATAGCGTTGTCCCATTGCATCTGACATGAAGCGGAATTCTACGAAACCGTATCGGCAGGGAACAGCGTTATTTCACCGGAAGCGGGGTGGCATGACGCGAGTCATGGCTACACTGTCGGGGTAAGACGCATCCCCTCTGTCTGGAGCCAATCGCCCATGGATCATCACCAGTACCGTCATGCCTTGGCTGCCCACCTGCAGGCTACTGAACTGGCCTTCACCGATGCTGAATACGATGCACGACAGGCGCGAGTCCGAGCCGAGATGGTGGACCGCGGCCTGGATGCCCTGCTGGTCACCGACCCCGCCGATATCTACTACCTGACCGGTTACAACACCTTCGAGGTGTCGGTGCACACCTGCCTGGTATTGTCGGCGGATCGCCTGGTGCTGCAGGTGCCCTCCATCGAGACGGGCCCGGCGGTGGTCACGGCCCGGGTCGACGAGCTGCTGGGTTATCGCTGGGAGGGTATCGAGGAGGTGCTCGAGCCATTGACCGAGACGCTATCGGGTTTTTCGGCTATTGGCCTGGACCCCTTCAGCCCCACCCTGCGCCACGGCATCATCGGCCCGTTGCAGCAGCGCCTGGGGGCCGGGCGCTTTCAGGATGGCGGCGGCGAGCTGCTGGACCGCATACGCATCGTCAAGAGCGAAGCGGAACTGGCCTGTCTGCAAGAGAGTGCGCGGATCACCTCACGCGGGCTGGCTGCCGCCATCGAGGTCATCGCCCCGGGCATGACCGATAACGATGTGGCGGCCGAAGGGGCCAGGGCGATGCTGGCGGCGGGCAGTGAATTCATGAGCATGCAGCCCATCGTCACCACGGGACGGCGCATCAGCGTGATTCACATGAACCACCAGCGCCACCGGATCGAGCCGGACGAACCGGTGTTTCTGGAATTCGGCGCCGCTTTCCGTCGCTATACGGCGCCAATGATGCGAACGGCGGTGGCAGGGCGGGCCAGCGGCGAGATGCAGGCCCTGCGCGATGTCTGCCGCGCGCTGTTCGAGGCGCTGAGTGGGGCCATGCACCCGGGCAACACCTTCGACGATGCCGCCCGTGCCGCCGAGTCGGTGCTGGCACCCCACGTTGACCGGGTGTTCTTCTCGGGTGTGTTCGGTTATGCGGTAGGGGCCCAGTTTCCGCCCAGCTGGGTCGAGGGCAGCGGCTATATCGCCCGTGGCCAGCAGCGGGAGTTCGAGGCCGGCATGGTCTTCCACTTGCCGCTCTGCCTGCGAGTGCCGGGTGAGTGGGGCGTCGGTATCAGCGATACCGTTCAGGTGACCCCCAAGGGGGGCGTGCCGATCACCGATAACGATTGGCAGCTCAGGGAGCGTTCGGGGAGCTGAGGCAATTGAGCGCGAGGCGAAGGCTCATTCATCCTGCCCTTCGAAAGGTCCCGCCATGGGCATGACGCTGGTCCTGGTCGCGGTGACAACGTCGGTGAGCGTGCTGGCCTGGATGTGGCCGCGACTTTTCGATGCGCTTATCTATTGGCCGCCGGGCGTGATGTGTGGGCAGTGGTGGCGGCTGCTCAGCCATGGCTTCATCCACTCCGACACCACCCATCTGCTCTTCAACATGATCACCCTCTACTTCTTCGGCACCGTGATGGAACTGGTGCTCACCCCGCACATCGGTTCGGCGGGCTTCATCCTGTTCTATCTCTCCGGCTGTTGGTGGCCATCCTGCCGACCCACCTGCGCCATCGGCACGACACGCGCTTTTACAGCCTGGGGGCGTCGGGGGCGGTATCGGCAATGCTGTTCGCCTATATCCTGCTGCGGCCCTGGTCGCTGCTGTTCGTCTTCTTCGTGCCGGTGCCGGCCATCGTCTTTGCCGTGCTCTATGTCATCTATTCGTTTCGTGCCCAGCGACGCGGTGGCGACAATATCAATCACAGCGCCCACCTCTGGGGGGGCGGCTGGGGAATTGCCTTCATGCTTCTCCTGATGGCGCTCACGGAGATGGAGAGCGTGGTGTGATCCGCCCTGTCGGGCGTTCGCCTGCCATTCCAATCCCCGCCACTGTTCGGCACTGCCCAATCGGGTGATCTAGCTATACTGAGCAGTAAGGCAAGGGAGAGTTCTCTTCTGTGCCCGGTTGCGGCGCCCGCAGGTGCTGCCCACGTTTCTGCTCCAGGAGGGTGTCATGACACTGACCGTTACCGCCGACTACAGGGACTTGATGAAGGCCACCAACGCCTACGATGAGCTGGTATCCGAGGGCTATCCGCGCGAGAAGCTCTATTTCGACAGGGAGACGCATCAGGTCAAGGTCATCGTACCTGATGCCACCCGGCCGGAAGCGGAGGAGATCCTGAGGCGGCATGAGCCTGTAGAGCTGTGGGCGCGCCCCTTCGAAGAGGGCTAGGAGCCGGACAGGTTCCTGGGGCCATGGTCAGACTGGTTGATGCTTCGCGACAGAAGCCATGGCCTGATCGTCGAGCCTGTTGGCGCGCCGGTAGGCCTCGCGGTCGCTGACCCGCGCCCAGTAGTCGACAAAAGCGGGGCATGACTCCAGGCTGCCGAACTGCATGCCCCAGCCGATGTGTGAGCCCAGGTAGACGTCGGCTGCCGAGAAGTGTGCCCCGGCAATGTACTCGCTGACGCTGACCGCCTGTTCCAGCGTCTCGAGTACCGTTTCGATACTGCCGTAACCCACCCGGGCCTGCTGCTCGATATTGGGCTCCATGCCGAGGTCCCGATCCGTCACGGCAGCTTCCAGCGGCCCTGCCGCAAAGAACAGCCAACGGTAGTAGGCGCCTCGTGAGGCAAGGGGAGGAGCGATATCGGCCTCCGGGAAAGCATCCGCCAGGTAGGCGCAGATGGCAGCGCACTCCGTCACGATGGTAGTGCCGTGGCGTATGACCGGCACCTTGCCCATCGGGTTGATGGCCAGGAACTCGGCAGATTTCATGGCCGGCCCGTAGTCGATGACCTCGGTACGATAGGGCGCGCCGATCTCTTCCAGCATCCAGCGGGCAATACGTCCCCGGGACATGGGGTTGGTATAGAGCACGAGTGAATCAGGCATGAGGACTCTCTCCATGGATTGCCATGAAGATAGCATCTCCCCGAGCAAACGTTGTCCTTCCGTTAAACGGTGGCGAGATGGGTTAAGTCTGTCGCGGACTGTATCAGTCGGGGTCCAGCAGCCGGGGCCCCGAGCCTTCTTCGGCGAGCTCATCTTCCGGATTGCGCAGCGGACAGTCATTCATCGACAGGCAGCCACAGCCGATGCAGTGATCGAGCTGGTCTCGCAGCCGGGCCAGCCGGGTAATGCGTTCGTCCAGGGCATGACGCCACTTGGCCGACAGGCGCCGCCAGTCGGCGGCGTTGGGGGCGCGTGATGCAGGCAGGGTATCGAAGGCCTGGCGTATCTCGGCCAGCGAGATGCCGGTGCGCTGGGCGACCTTGATGATTGCCACCCGCCGCAGTACATCGCGACTGAATCGCCTCTGGTTGCCGGCATTACGGCGACTGCTGATCAGGCCCTTGGCTTCATAGAAGTGGATGGCCGAGACCGCCAGGCCACTGCGTTTAGCCACCTCACCAACGCTGAGTTCCCGGTGCAGGTGTGACTGCATTGCTGTTTCTCCGGTCATTGTCTGGCCGTTTTTTCGGTTCTGTTTTTGCGATTGGTTCAGCCACTGTCCTGGTTACTGAAAAAACTTGGTCATTGCTTTGATTTTGTACTGTTCAAGCTACTGTGCCGACCCTGGTTTTAACCTGCCGTGTTGGCGTTGGCAAGATGGTCGCCTCATGCCTTCGACAATGATCGTGGTGAATGACAATGTTCGTGGCGAAGCAACAAGGCGATAAAGGGTGAATTATACTTGGCATCAAGCTTTGTGATGGATGCCATGACGATTATTGATTTCCCATTCGGTGGGGCGCCCACTACTTTGGGTTTTTCCGAAATGGCTTTATGGCTTCCATGATGGGATAAAGCCAAAGTGTAATGAGTTCCCAGTGCTGACTTTTTGCCTTGACCTCCACTTAACTTGAGGTTTTAACCTGCAGGCTGAACCGGGCCGAGCCCAGGGCTCGGCCTGCTGATTTTCTGCCATGGATGCCGTCATGTTCCGTTACTTTGAAACCCTGGTGAACCCTTACCCGGCGGGTAAGCCCGAGACGCCCCCGACGGGGCTCCTGGCGTTCATTCTGTATTTTTCGCGGCCGGTGCTGCCATTGTTGATCCTGATGTCACTGCTCACGGCAATGGTATCGGCCGCCGAGGTGCTGTTCTTCAGCTATCTCGGTGAGCTGGTGGATTGGCTGTCGGGTGCCGAGCGTGAAGGGTTCTTCGCCGAATACGGTTGGCGCCTGGGAGGCATGGCGGCAATCGTGGTGGTCGGGCTGCCACTGCTGGTATTGCTGCAATCCCTGCTGACGCATCAGGCGGTCTTCGGCAACTATCCGATGATCGGCCGCTGGCTGGCGCATCGCCACATGCTCGGGCAAAGCATGGCGTTCTACCAGGACGAGTTCGCCGGGCGAGTCTCGCAGAAGGTGATGCAGACGGCGCTCGCCATCCGCGAGACGGTAATGAAGCTGCTGGGCCTGCTGGTCTATGTGGTCGTCTACTTCGGCGGTGCGATGCTGCTCATGGGCATTGCCGAACCCTGGTTGATGCTGCCGCTGGTGATCTGGCTGGTGGGATACATCGCGATCATGTGGGTATTCGTGCCGCGGCTGCGCCGGGTCTCCATGGAACAGGCCGATGCCCGAGCTCGCATGACCGGCCGCATCGTCGACAGCTACAGCAACATACAGACCATCAAGCTGTTCGCCGACACCCGGCGCGAGCAGGAGTACGCCCGCGATGCCATGGAGGGCTTCATGGTCACGGTTCATCGCCAGATGCGCCTGGCAACGTTGCTCTCGGTAAGCCTGACGCTGCTCAACTCGCTGCTGCTGACGAGTGTCGCGGCCATGGCCATTGGTGCCTGGTACTTCCAGGCCATCTCGCTGGGTGCCATCGCGGTGC
>NZ_AZQX01000028.1:0-20739 GCF_000568385.1 Halomonas sp. BC04 | reverse complement strand
TCGTTCGTCTAGGCAGAGGGATAGTCGCAGGGCTGGTGGCGACATTGGTCATCTCCATGTTCATGATCCTGCGCCTGTCGGCCGGGCTCATGCCCTGGTACAACATTGTCGAGATCATGAACCTGACAGCCCAGAGCGTGCTGGGTACGCCGAACAGCATCGTCGTGGGATGGATTATCCACTTCGTGGTGGGCACCCTGATCTGGGGCATCCTGTTCGCACTGCTGGCCCCGCACCTGCCCGGCAGCAGCGACGCTCGCCGTGGGCTGGTGTTCGGCCTGGGCGCCTGGCTGGTGGTGATGATCACGGTGTTTCCCCTGGCCGGCTCGGGCATGTTCGGCATGGGATTCGGGGTGATCGCGCCCATATCCACCTGTTGGGGCATATCGTGTTCGGGCTGGTGCTGGGTGGCACTTACGGCTGGCTACGGCGCCTGTAGGCGAGGAGCTTCTCGGCTACCCCCTCGCACATCGGCATGGATGTCGAGGGGCGGGCAGCCCAGCAGAAGGCGTGGCCAAGGGGGCGCCCTTGTCAGGCCACGGTGCGGGCGGCTCAGGATGTCGTGGCGGAGCGCGCATCACCGGACCAGCAGAGCGTCCAGGCTTACCGGGACCTCGTCACCGATCTGCTCGTAGCCGAGCAGCAGCATGACCGAGCGCAGGGTGGGGTCCGCCATCAGTGCTTGGCCGTCCAGCGCGACGCGTTCGGCGTTGGCGATTCGGATCTGGTCGGCGGAAACCCGGGTGAAGCGAACCTCCAGCGGCTCCTGGCGTGTCGCCTGGCCCGTTTGAACCGAAAGCTGCAGGGTTTCCACCAGCGACTCACCCACCGCCAGCGCATTCAGCCGCTCGGGCGGGAAGCGGGTGGTCAGCGTCGCCATGGGGCGCTCGGTCAGGCCGGAGAGCCAGGGCGGCAGAGGGCCCAGGCGTTCCACCACGTCGCTCTGGTTCAAGCGAAGCGGCAACTGCAGCTCGCCGTTGGCATTCGCACTGCCGGCCAGTCGACGTACCTCATGATGGCGGGGCACCGGGCCATCGGGGCCGATCTGCACGATCGTCGCCGACACGCGGGACTGCGCCGGGTCCAGCTCCCACGCTGCCAGCATCGGCGACACCGACAACAGCAGGGCCAGGGCGGATGCCAGCCCAACCGCTTGACCCCACTTCGTACCCAGGCGATGGCATCGTTTCATCAGCGTCTCTCTCCATGGGCGATATGCCCACCCATCGAGACACGGGAACCGGACGGAAGTGCCCTGTTCGGGCACGGAAAAGAAGGAACAAACAGGGAGCTTGCCTCTGGCCTCGTCCAGCCGCTTTCGCTATCATACGGCGGCGCAAGCACGGGCCTATAGCTCAGTTGGTTAGAGCAGGGGACTCATAATCCCTTGGTCGCTGGTTCGAGTCCAGCTGGGCCCACCAAATTCCCTTCCCGTTTCATTCCATACCATGTCAGAAACCGCTCTACAGCGGGCTTCATGAGGTGAGCGACGTTTCATGACATGCCAGAAGAATTCTTGACATGCCCCCCCCCAAAAAAGGGGGCATGAATGGGGGCACAACCACCTGTTTTCCATTTGGTGCCCTCATGAGCCATCGCCAGACGAATAAACTGACCGCCACCGCCGTTCGCAATGCCAAATCCCGCGTTAGAACCTTCCGCTTAGCCGATGGGGGCGGTCTCTACCTGGAGGTGACGCCGTCCGGTGGAAAATACTGGCGCCTGAAATATCGCTTCCACGGGAAGGAGAAGCGCCTGGCCATCGGGGTCTACGGGAGCAAGGACGGCGATGTGTCACTGGCCCAGGCCCGAGACGAGCGGGACAAAGCAAACAAGCTGCTGGCCCAAGGTTCAGACCCCAGCACCGTCAAGTGAATTGCGAAGCTGGAGGGCAGGTGTGGCGAACACCTTCAGGGCTGTGGCGTCTGAGTGGCTTGAAGAAGTTCACAAGCATAATGTCGTGCCTGCGCAAGGTCGAGAAGCGGGGGTACCTGGAAACCGTCATTCGCATCAAGACGGTCGTAGGCCAGGTCATCCGGTATGCCATAACCACGGGGCGTGCTGAGCGCGACCCTACGACAGATCTGCGTGGTGTCAACGTCAGTGAAGGTTGACCGTATTGGGGGTGCTGCCAGCGGCAACCTGGATCAGGCCGTGGTGGGCTTTCGTGGCCTGGATGGTGGCGGCTTCTGGGATGCCACCGTCACCGCCGGCGCAATGGTGGGCGGCACGCTGTCGATTTTGCCGTTCCAGGCCGGCATGAACATTCTCAAGCAGGCGCTGCCGATGGTGAAGGCATCCTGGTGATGGCCATCATCATCTGCTTGCCGTTCGTGATGGTCATCTCCAGCTACAGCTTCAAGGTCGCCGGCATGGCCACCTTCGGGCTCTTTGCTATGTGGTTCCTGACCTTCTGGTGGGAGCTTGCCCGCTGGATCAACGCCAACCTGGTGGATCTTCTTTACCGCATCGACGCCGCCAAGCTGAGCTGGCTTTCTGCCGCCAACAACCTCTACGACCGCATGGTGCTGCAGTTTGTGGAGGGGATGATGTTCTTGGTGCTGCCGACGCTGTGGGTTGCCGTGCTGGGGTGGGCAGGCATGAAGGTCGGCAGTGAGCTCGCAAGAGGCATCGGCGATGGCGGTGGGAAGACTGCACAGGGAGCAGGCAAACAGGGGGGAGACAAGGTTCAGTCCAAGTCCTGAGCAGTGTTCACCCTGAGCTCTCAGTATTGTCTTGCCGCACCCAGTGGGGCCGGTAGGGAATAGGTTGAGCGCCTGGCCGATCCACTCGCCGGTCGCCAGCGGCGCCATGCGGCCGCGCTCCAGGCCGCGGGGGTGGCGGTAGTCGATATCCTCGACGCAGGCCGTGACACGCAGCTTGGCGGCCTTCAACAGCCGGTCTAGGCAGCGGTTGTCGCGGTGCAGGACCTCGCGGCCGCGCACGTTGGTGTGGGGCGGCAGGTCATCGAGAACCTCGGGAAGTGTCAGCATCGGCTGCTGATCCAGCCCCTGCTTGAGGATTGAGGCGATGCTGCTGTAGCGGGTGCTTGGGGATTGGTCGATGCTATTTCCAACGTCATGATGTTATCCAGGTATGACGCATTCGTGCGCTTGATGGTGTCGCTCACATGGTTCCATGAGTCGACACTCTCGGTTTGTGGCCTGGTCATGATCGCACGTCTGAACCCCGCTTCTTCTTCGAGTCTGATCGGCTCTACCTACCTGCGCTTTCTCGAGGCGCTCAAGGCGGCCGGCTTCGAGGGCGAAATCGCCCCGAACTACGCCGACCGCACGGTGCTGGCCACCGACAACTCCATCTACCAGCGCGTGCCCCAGGCGGTGCTCTACCCCAGGCACGGCGAGGATCTCGCCCGCATCGCCCGGCTGGCCGCTGAACAGGAGCACCGCCAGGTGGCGCTCGCGCCCCGCGGCGGCGGCACCGGCACCAATGGCCAGTCACTCACTGATGGCCTGGTGGTGGATGTCTCCCGGCACATGAACAAGATCCTCGAGATCGACGTGGACAACCGCCGGGTGCGGGTCCAGGCGGGCGTGGTCAAGGATCAGCTCAATGCGGCGCTCAAGCCCATGGGCTCTTCTTCGCCCCGGATCTTTCCACCTCCAACCGCGCCACCATCGGCGGCATGATCGCCACCGACGCCAGCGGCCAGGGCAGCTGCGAGTACGGCAAGACCCGCGACCATGTGCTGGAACTCGAGACTGTACTGCTGGGCGGCGAGCGGCTCGTGAGCCGCCCGGTGGACGAGGCGGAGCTGGCCACGCTGTGTGCGCGCGACGACGTCACTGGCACGGTCTACCGCACCGCCCGCGAGATCATCGACACCCAGGCGGAGCAGATCGCGGCGACCTTCCCGCCGCTCAACCGCTGCCTGACCGGCTACGACCTGGCGCACTTGAGGGACGCGCACGGTCGGCTGGACATCAACAGCCTGCTGTGTGGAGCCGAGGGCTCGCTGGGCTTGCTCGACGAGGCGGTGCTCAACGTGCTGCCCATTCCCCAGCACACGACCCTGGTCAATGTGCGCTACGCCGGCTTCATGGACGCCCTGCGCGACGCTCGGGCCTGATGTCCAGCGGCAGCTCTTCACAACACCAGCCGCAGGCGCTCTCTACGCAAGACCAGCCGCAGGCGCTCCCCACCTCCATCGAGACGGTGGATGACAAGGTGCTGCAGCTGGCCATGGAGGACTACGTCTGGGACAGCGTGGCGGAGTTCTTCCCCTCGGGCGAGCCCGCCATGGATAAGGCCGATGGTGTCACCGCCACGGCCACCCGACAGGCGGTGGCGATCCGCGGCATCAACCTGGTGGAGTTCAACGACGACGATCCCGAGCGGCTGGCCGACCGAGTTGCCGCCTTCTGCCGCCACCTGGAGGCCGACGCAAGCGTGGAGCGGCTCGGCTATACCCTGGCCGAGGGGCGTGGGGCCATCCAGCGCGTCTACGACATGCGCAAGCGCGCCGTGGGCCTGCTCGGCAATGCCAAGGGCGAGAAGCGGCCCATCCCCTTCGTCGAGGACACCGCGGTGCCGCCGGAGCACCTGGCGGACTTCATCGCCGAGTTCCGCGCCGCCCTGGACGCCCGCGGCCTCGCCTACGGCATGTTCGGCCACGTGGACGCCGGGGTGCTGCACGTGCGCCCGGCCATCGACATGAAGGACCCCGAACAGGAGCGGCTGATCCGCGAGGTCTCCGACGAAGTGGCCGCGCTGACCCACAAGTACCACGGCCTGCTGTGGGGCGAGCACGGCAAGGGGCTGCGCTCGGAGTACGCCCCCAAGTTTTTCGGCGCCCTCTACCCCAGCCTGCAGCGGGTCAAGGCCGCCTTCGACCCCCATAACCAGCTGAACCCGGGCAAGATCGCGACACCCTGCAGTCGCACGCCTGACCAGATCCTCACTGGTGACGGGGCATCGGGGGCAGGGCGCAGCGAAGGTCATTTGCCAGGGATGGCAAATGTAGCGCCCAGGGAGGGGTTCACAGCGCCTTCGCAATGGTCCGGCACCCCGGGGCCTGCGCCCGATACAGCCCCATCTACCAGGGGGGAGGCCATCGAGGCAGAGCCGGTGAAGCTCATTGATCCGGGCCTTTCGACCATCGACGGCGTGCCCACCCGCGGCCAGTACGACCGCACCATCGACGAGCGGGCCTGGCAGGCCCACGCCGCCACCGTCTACTGCAACGGCAACGGCGCCTGCTACAACTACGACCCCGACGACGCCATGTGCCCGTCGTGGAAGGCCACCCGCGACCGCATCCACTCGCCCAAGGGGCGCGCCAGCCTGATCCGCGAATGGCTGCGCCTGCAGGGCGCGGCCGGGGTCGATCTGGTGGAGGAGTCGCGCAAGAAAAAGGCCGAGGGCGCCTGGGGCTTCGTGCGCGACCTGCCCAAGCGCACCCTCAACACCCTGCGCCGCAAGCGCCAGGCCGACTTCTCCCACGAGGTCTACGACGCCATGGCCGGCTGCCTGGCCTGCAAGTCCTGCGCAGGCCAGTGCCCGGTGAAGGTCAACGTGCCCGACTCCCGCGCCCAGTTCCTGGAGGTCTACCACGGCCGCTACCTGCGCCCGCTGCGCGACTACCTGATCGGCGGCACCGAATTCATCATACCGGCGCTTTCGCGCCTCGCCCCGCTCTACAACGCCGCGCTCGGCAACCGCCTGGTGGACCGGCTGCTGGCCGGGCCCATCGGCCTGGTGGACAGCCCCAAGCTCTCCCGGGTCCGCCTCGCCAAGCAGCTCGAGGCCTGGGGCGTGGTCGAAGCCACCCCCACTTCGCTGGGCCTGCTCAGCGAGGCCCAGAAGGCGCGAAGCGTGGTCATCGTGCAGGACGCCTTCACCAGCCACTTCGAGGCCGAGCTGGTGCTGGACATCGTCGAGCTGCTGGCCCGGCTCGACGTCAAGGTGTTCGTGGCGCCCTATTCGCCCAACGGCAAGCCGCTGCACGTGCAGGGCTTTTTGGGCGCCTTTGCGCGCACCGCGGAAAAGCAGGCCAAGCGGTTGCGAGCGCTGGACGAGTTCGGGGTGCCGCTGGTGGGTATCGACCCGGCCATGACCCTGACCTACCGCCAGGAGTACGTGAAGGCGCTGGGCCCGGACGCCGTGCCCGAGGTGCTAATGCTGCAGGAGTGCTGGTGACCCTGGCCCGCCGGCTGGTGCCGGCGGGGCTCGACCTGGCCGGCGCCGGGATCGAGGACCCGGGCTACCGGCTGCTCTCCCACTGCACCGAGACCACCAACGCCCCGGGCAGCCCCAAGGCGTGGCAGCAGCTGTTCGCCGCCTTCGGCCTGGAGCTGGAGCTGCTGAGTACCGGCTGCTGCGGGATGTCGGGCACCTACGGCCACGAGGCGCGCAACCGCGAGACCTCGCAGACCGTCTACGCTCAGTCGTGGCAGCCCAAGGTGGAAGACACGGCTAACGCGGGGAAGCTGCTGGCCACCGGCTACTCGTGTCGCAGCCAGGTCAAGCGCTTCTCGGATACCGCCCTGCTCCATCCGCTGCAGGGGCTGCTGGCTTTGCTGAGGCAGGGCGAATGCATGATGTCTCAGTGATGGCGCCGTTGCTTGGGAGAAATAGCAAAGCGATTACGGTAGCATTTACTGAAATGTGAGGTCGATGAGAACCCTGTGGCCGTAGCAATATCGATAATGGACATCGATGTATAGCGAAGTAGTTTGTCGCCATGATCGAGCCGAAGGTTAAGATAATAGGTGGCAGGGCTGACATCAAAGTGATGGTTGAAGAGTCGCTGAAGCTGTCGATGAGATATACCGACCAACGACGCGATATGTTCGCAGTTGATGGTGTCTTCTATATGAGATTCCATGATCTTGATGGCAGACACGAGCGCCTGGCTATGAATGCCGAGTCTCGCCTCATGTGACATTCTTTGCTTTTCATGGGAGTCGCGAATAGTAGGGTGGATACACTGCTCGGCTATCTGGTGGCTCAGATGGATACCCTGCTGCCTCTCTATCAATGAAAGCATCATGTCCAATCCGGCCGTGCCGCCGGAGCAGGTCATGATGCCATTGTCAATTTCAAAGAGTTCATTGGATACAATCAGGTCAGGGTGTTCTTCCTGCAAGCTGGCCTGATTTTCCCAGTGGATGGTGCAGCGCTTTCGATGCAGCACACCCGCCTTGGCAAGCAGGGTACTTCCCGTTGAGGTGGAGCCCAGCAGCCGTCCGCTTCTGCTGATACTTCTCAGCCAGTGGAAAAGCCTTTCATCGGCAATCAAGTTTGTCCCCATCCCCGCCACGAGAATGATGGCATCCAGCCTTTGCCACTCATCCATGCGAATTGTCGGTGAAAAAGGCAGTCCATTACTGGCAAAGATGACCTGGTCGTCGAGGCTCATCAATTGCCACTCATACAGCATTTTTTCACTCATGCGGTTGGCAATTCTCAAGGGCTCGATGACGGAGCTGAAGGAGAGCATCGCAAAGTGGGGGAACAGCACGAAGCCGACGGAAAAGGGCCGGTCTTCATCGATCCGTAATGTCATGATTGTTGTCTCGGGAGTCGCCCGTATATTCTTAACATGCGGCCCCTGTCGCAAGATGTCAATGCCGATACGGGCGGGGCAGCGGCCCCGAGAGTTGCTGTACGGCGCGGCTTGCACTGTAGGTGGAACCGGAGGTTCAAAAAAAGCGGCCCGGGCCTGCGATCAGCCCGGGCCGATAGGATTTACTGCAACGTCGTTGGCGGTCAGCTCAGCGAGCGGTAGTGCCCATCAATGCCGTCGATGAGCTTCCGGAAAATCGGATCATCAGCTGCAAGCTGCTGCCCGTGCTCCATGGCTTCCACGATCCAGAGGGAGTTGCCTTCTTGATCCGGATACGCCTCGAACAAGCGTTGTGATTCTTTAGGCATGTGCAGCGAGTTGTTTGCACCGTGGATGATCAGCGCTGGCGGATAGCTGCCTTTCGCTGCGTTGATCTCGGATTCGGGGTCGAATTTCACATAGCTCTGATAGGACCTGGCGGTGACAAACTGCAAGCCGGGCCAGTCGTCTGCGCCACCGGCATGGGTATAGTTGCCCAGCTGCTCGTGAACATAGGCTTGCGTGTTCGGATCCAGCGGGTAGTAACCCAGTTTCGTCTCTTCGGTGCCGGTATCGAAAATGGGGATGGCATCGTCTTCTGCCAGTGCGAACAAGGCCTCGTCTGCACCCGCTGCATCGGCACGCAGGTTTTGCAGGTTGCGCAGGCGGGTGTAGCTCATCGGCACATAGAGAGGAATCTGTTCGCCGCCTGCAGCAGCAAGACGGTTCACAGCCGCCAGGCTCGCGACCGAACCCATCGCCCAGGAGATCACGATAGGCATGCGTCCTGTGTGTTCACGAGCTACCTCGATCAGGGCCAGCAGTTCTGTGGTTTGATCTTCCAGGCTGACGTTGGTCAGCAGTTTGTCGTCTTTCAAGAAAGTATTGCGCACCGTCCTGTTGGAGAAAAAGCCGGACACATCGTAAGTGGTGACAATATAACCCCGTGCCGCGAGAGCATTGCCCATCAACTGACCATACATGCTCACGCCGCCGGTATAGCCGGAGTTGAACACCACGGGCGGCAGTGACATGTCAGGATTTTCGGGAATAAAGCGAGAGGCTTCAAGCTGCTCGCTTCCATCAGTGTAATTGACGGTGAATGTAAACTCTTCGACATGGACTTTATTCATATTGGTGTGCTCTTTGGGGTCTTGCGGATTGATGATGTCTGCACAAGCGGCGTTGAGTAGAGCTTGCTCAGAGATGTGGTTTTCACGTGCAGTGATATCTGCAAGTGATCGAGCGAATTGGAGCACGCTAACCGGCGTGAACAACGCTGCATATGCCTGGCCGTCTCGATCAGTGCCCACATGAGGCGCGTCGGTGCACTCAAGCAGCAAGCGGTTGTGGCCGAGGCGTTTGATGATTTCTAGCGTGAAAGGTGCTGTCTGCTCTGCGGTATTGGCCGTACGGTATCCAGGTCCCTTGAACCAGACGTTGCCGCGGCTTCTCGCCTCTTCGAGAAGCGCCTGGTAAAAGCGATCCTGTGGGCCACGCTCGGGCCGGCAGGTGCCAAGATGATCGATGACGACCGCTCTATCAGCGGGGATCTGCTTCAATACGCGCAGATTCGCTTCCGGCTCCTGGGCATAGATATGAATATGCTGGTCCCGGCGAAGACGTGCGTATAACGCTTGCCAATCGTCCCCGGAATAGGTGTGCGGCGTAATGGATTCGGGACAGACATCATGCAGAACAAGGCGGATTCCCTTGATTTGCGGGTGGCTTAAACGCTCAATCGTCGCATAATCCGGGTCGGCAAGAATGGTGCCGATCATTTCAATACCGCCATAGCGTTGCGGATGCTCTGCTTGCAGGCATTTCAACTCATCAAAGGATCGAAAGATGTTTTCGGAGTTGTCCAGAATGCTCAGGTGAACATTGTTGACCAAGTCTGGTTTGTATCCGGCCTCAATCAAGCTATCCAGATATGTTTTTACCGGGAACGGCTCGGGTAACCGATAGGGCAGTTCGCCGGCGTTGATCGGTAGATCAT
The DNA here is from genome assembly GCF_000568385.1 of Halomonas sp. BC04. Classification (NCBI taxonomy): domain Bacteria; kingdom Pseudomonadati; phylum Pseudomonadota; class Gammaproteobacteria; order Oceanospirillales; family Halomonadaceae; genus Halomonas; species Halomonas sp. BC04. The sequence continues at coordinate 11,173 of NZ_AZQX01000028.1, read as the reverse complement.
CCGCTGTATAAAGGTGCACGTGGAAATCAATCACATTACTCACCTGATCCAATCGAGCGATTTATTTCAAACATGTTATCTCCGGGATGGTTTGTGGACGCTCTCGAATGCGACAGAAAATATCAATATTCAGTCATGCCGAAAAATGCTGTTTCCTCGGTGCGCCGAGGGTCGGGGCTTGCTCACGAAGAGATCAGGCGGGTAACCATGTGCCGAGCACAACCATCGCCGGCTTATTGCCAGCCTGTCAGCCGCGGTTGGCGGCAGCCGGTATTCAAGCCGGGCGAGGCTTAATTCGATGCTTTTTCGGCTGGCCTCGGAGGCAGGCCGTATTGTTGTCAACGTCAGTGAAGCATGTCTAGTTTTCATCAGTCTGAACTCACCACTACAGGTTCAGGGGCGTGTGTGGTCTCTTCCTCCTTCGTGGTCGGTGTGGTCACCAGTCCGGCTCGACATTTATCCTTCATCCGGTAGCTCTCGCGTTTGATGTTCAGCGTGGTCGAGTGGTGTAGCAGCCGATCCAGAATCGCGATGGCGGTGACCTGATCGCCGAAGATATCACCCCAATATATAAGCCACTTATCTGGTCTAAATTTCGCGGAGCGCACCTTTTATTAATTCGTATTGGAGGCGATGATTGCCACGGTGCTGGTGGGCTTTCTATAGTTTGTGCTGTTGTTCGGCTTCACTATCTATCAGGTTGCTTCCATGGCGAAACCATCATTACCCAGGCGGAAGTTCCTGTGCAGCTCTTTGCTACCATCAACGTGCTGATGTCACCCAAGATTGCCCAACTGTTCCCGGGGTTGATTGTGCTGTTGATCCTGACCTTTCTAGTCACCTAGGCAGACTGCGGCGTCCTGATGCTCAATACCGTCCTCTCCGGTGGAATCTTCAGGGCCAGGATGCTGGCGCTGATGATCGGCGCGCTGATGCTGACAGGCGGCATGGATACGATTAAGCAGGCGATGCTTATCGGCTCCAAGCCCTGCGCAGTCATCATGGTGCTCATGTTTGTTTCGACGCTGCTCTCGGTGCGTGACCACCATTTCAGTGAGAGGAGTGCTGGTTCATCGTCACTACCCCCAAAGGGGTAGTGACTAGGGTGGGCAATGGCCCTGTTCAGGAATGCGAGCGGAGGGCGTTTGCCTGCCACTCGTCTTTTTTCAACGGTATCCGGCCATCAGTTCCCGAATGAGTGGAGTATCGGCATCGCGATGGGTGGGCAGTTCAAAGCGAGCCTTGGCGATGGCGGTACGCGAGAGCTCGGCGGTGATCAGCATTTCGCGATCCTCGGCCTCGGCCAGCACCTCGCCGCGGGGGCCGAGAATGCGCGAGCCGCCCCAGAAGTGGCTGGCTCCTTCGGGACCGAAGCGATTGGCCATGATCACGGGCGTACCGTAGGTCATGGCATAGAAGCGAATGTTCAACAGCCAGTTCTGCTCGTTGGAGAACTCCTCGCTGACGATGCCCGAGGCCGAATTGATCGGCGCACATAGCACGGTCGGGCGTGCCAAGAGAGCGGCATGCACCAGCGCGGGGTTCCATAGGTCGGCACAGATCATCTGAGTCGACGTCCAACCCGGGCGCACCTGCGCAAAGGTCAAGTCTTCTCCATGGCAGAACCACTTTCCCTCCTCGAGACCGCCGTAGGTGGGCAAATTGAGCTTGCGGTGCACCGCCAGGATCTCGCCATCCTGCAGGATGGCCAAGGCGTTGTAGTACTCCCCTGGGCTGGCCTCCTCGACGAAGCCGACTACGGTCTGCATATCGCCGCTGGCCTGTGCCAGTGATGCCAGGCGGGGGTCTTCCAGCGGCATGGCGACCTGCATCACGCGACTGGCGAGCCCGTAGCCGGTAAGCGAAAGCTCGGGGAAGACGAGCAGTTCGAGCCCTTGTCCGCGGGCTTTCTCAATGAGGCTCAGATGTTGTTCGATATTGGTGTCGACTTCGCCAAGCATGCAGTTGATCTGGCGGCGCCAACGATTAGTCGGTCTTGGTAGTGCATGGCAACCTCAAGAGGGGGCGGGGCTGATCAGGGGGTTTGCAATAACACAAGCAGCTCATGTGCTGAGTGGTGCTCTAAGTGCGAGATGGTGTCGTGAATCCGTGCAGCACGTGCGCCGAGTACCGGTTCTGCCAGTCGATAATACTTGTTATCGAGTTCGACATTCGAGAGCGGGTTGTGCGGGTTGCCTCGGGCCTCGCTGGGTTCGCTCTGGATGACCCGGCCGTCGGTCAGATAGAGCTTGACCTGAGCCCATCGCTCTGCGGGAAAACGTTGGTTGAAGTCGGCGCACTCATGAATGATCACTCGCTCAGCCAGGCCCTTCAGTCTGGGATCATGGAGGAAGTGGGATACGCAGGCTGCGTCCACGCGGCCGTATGCCAGTGCACAAGCCACCGACCAGGGCAAACTGTACTGGGCCTGCTCGGTCGTGTCGGGATGCACCGTATGCAATCGTTTGGCCTCGTGAAATGTGTGTACTTCTATCTGTTCAACGAACCTTGGGTTCCGGGCATCTTGGGGTAGAGACAGAATGGCTTCAATGGCGGGCTGTGCCCAACGGCAGACCGGATAGGCCTTGAAGTATTGTTCGTGCAGATACCAGCGTTTGCCCAGGTCCTGCCACACTTGGGTGACTTCCGGCGAGGTGGCGCTTAATGCGGGGGCACCGGTGAAGCCATCTCTGGCCAGCAAGGCGGCCGAAACCCCGGTCAGTGCACCCCATCCCGAGCCGTCCTTGAGCATCGTCGGGTGGTCAATGCAGCGCATCATCTGGCTGCGTGGTCCGTAGAACTCAGCGATCCCGAGTGCATGATGTAGCTGCGTGCTGTCCAATTTCAGTAGTCGGGCTGCCACGGCGGCCACGCCCAGGGCGTTCCAGGCCCCCGATGTATGATAATCGGGACTGGTGGCATGAAGGGCGATACCCGCTCGGGTGGCGACTTCATAGCCCAGGGCCAGTAAACCGAGAAATTCGCGGCCCGAGAGCCGTTCCACTTCAGGGAGGGCAAGCAGTCCGGGGAGCAAGGCTACGCCGGCATGGCCTTTGGTCAGTGCCTGGCCGTCATGAGCATCGAGGGCATCGATCAACCAGCCGCCGTGCAGTGCGACGCCACAGGGCGAGGCGTGCCCTTCAGCGAACAACAGCGACCGTGCGCCACCATATTGAGCGATGGTGAAGCGGCGGGCGTGCTCGGCCAGGGGCGTCAGCGTTGCACCGGCCGCTACTCCCAGCAGGTCCAGTAGGCATCGCTTGGCTTGTTGTAAATGCGCGTTGTCCAGTTGGGAAGGGCATACCTCAGAGATCCAGTTCAATCCCTCGTCGATATTCATGTCCATTCCTGGTGATGGAGCAGGCAAGCTTAATGGGTCGCCCTTGGGCGACCCGAAATAACCCGACGTCGCTAAGCTTAGAGCAGGCCTTGCTCGCTGAGAAATTGGTGGGCGACCGTCTCTACGGTCTCGCGACGGACATCCACGCGTGCGTTGAGTTCGGCCATGGTGTCATCATCCAGATGGCTCGAGAGGGCGTTCATCTGTTCTGCCAGGTCCGGGAATGCATCCAGCGTTTGCTGGCGTACCACCGGGGTCAAGGCATAGGACGGGAAGAAATCGCGGTCGTCTTCCAGCACCTGGAAGTGGAAGGCGGGAATACGGCCGTCGGTGGCGAACACCAGGCCGACATTGACCTGGCCGTCGCGCAGTGCCTGATAGACCAGCCCGGAATCCATGCGGCTGACATCGCGACGACCGACCTGAAAGTCGTAGGCTTCCAGCAGCGGTCGCCAGCCATCGTCGCGGGCATAGAACTCAGCGTTGAGGCCGAAACTCAGTTCTTCGCCACTGTTTACCGCTGCCGCCAGGTCGGAGAGCGTCTGAATATTGCGCTCTTCGGCCTCGCCGATACGCATCGCCAAGGCATAGGTGTTGTTGGCTGCGGAGGGGGCGAGCCACACCAGGCCCTTCTCGGCATCGAGTTCCTTGACGGTGGCATAAGTCTGCTCGGGGTCCAGGCGCTCGCTGATTCCGTTGTAGGTGATCAGTGAGGTGCCGGTGTACTCCCAGTAGAGATCGATCTGGCCATTCTCCTGGGCCTGGCGCAGCACCGCCGAGCCCATGCCGGCCCGGGTGTTGACGTCGTAGCCAGATGTTCCAGATACTGCCCCGTCATGCTGGCGATGATCTGCTGCTCGGTGAAGTTCTTGCCGCCTACGGTGATGTCGGCTGCTTGAGCGGTTGTCATGGCGCCTGCCAGGGTCAGGCCGGCGAGAAGGGTGGTCAGCTGTTTCATGGATCTTGCTCCTGTTGTTGTCTTCAGTGTTGCCGTTGACTTCTTTTAGGCGCGTGCGGGGTTGACCCCGCGCGGCACCACGATGAAAGCGATAAAGGCGATCAGCGCATCGACCGCAATGGCCAGCAGCGCCGTGGGAATGGCCCCGGCCAACATCATCACCGGGTTATAGAGATCGATGCCGGTGAAGATCAGTTCGCCAAGCCCGCCGGCGCCGATCAAGAACGCCAGCGGTACCGTGCCCACGTTGATGGCTAGGGCGGTGCGAATGCCGGCGAAGATCACATAGAGGGCATTGGGCAGCTCGACCCTGAACAGGCGCTGGGTGGGGGACATGCCGATGCCGGCGGCGGCTTCCATCAGGCAGGGTTGACCCCCTTGAGTCCGGTATAGGTGTTGCGGGCGATGGGTAGCAGGGTGGCCACGAACAGGCCGAAAATCGCCGGCACCGTGCCGATACCGAGGAAGCTCATGGCAAGCGCCAGCACCGCCAGGGTGGGAATGGTGGTGCCCACATTGAGCACCTGCATCAGTGACTCGGCAGAGCGAGTCATGCTGGGACGCGACAGCACCACACCCAGCGGAATGGCAACCAGGATCGCCAGGCCCCCCGATACGGCAGTCAGCCACAGGTGCTCGCCCATCAGGAACTGGATGTCGGGCAGGTAGAATAGGAAATCGTCAATGAGCCCGCTCGAGTGACTCCACACCCCGATAAAGAAGATCACTAGCAGCATCAGCGCGCGTAGCGCCCCTTTCATGGTCTGAATGGGCATGGGCTCACTCCTCCGAGATCGGGGCGGGCGATACGGGGCTGCCTTGCTGAGCGCGGAAGCGAGAGCCAGATGGTGAGTCAGGGCCCGCTGGGTGACCTGACCGCAGACCCGTCCCTGGTCGTCAATGCAGGGTAGCCAGGTGATATCGTGTGCCAGCATCAGGGAAGCGACGGTGCGCAAGTCGTCATCCAGGCCCACCATTGCCGGCACATTCTGGAAATGGTCGCGGCAATAGCCCTTGGTCGTCTGGGCCACCGAGCGCATCACCATACCCGCTGGCTGCTGCTGGTCGTTGACCATGAGAATCGCGGTTTCATAGCCGAAGTCATCGCTCATGGCGAGCGCTTTTTCGAGACTATCCTCCGGGGAAACTGTGCCAATATCCCGAGTGGCGATTTCGCGTGCCTTGACCAGGTTGAGGCGCTTGAGTGCCCGGTCGCTACCGAGAAAGGATTCAACAAAGCTGTCTTTTGGGTCGGCGAGCAGGTCATCCGGGCTGGAATACTGCACCAGCTTTCCTTCGCGGAAGACGGCGATGCGGTTACCCATCTTGATCGCTTCGTCGATATCGTGGCTGACGAACATGATGGTCTTCTTGAGTTCCTGCTGCATCTTGAGAAACTCGTCCTGGATCACCGCCCGGTTGATCGGGTCGATGGCGCCGAAGGGCTCATCCATCAGCATCACCGGCGGGTCGGCGGCCAGTGCACGGGCGACGCCGATGCGCTGCTGCTGGCCGCCGGAGAGCTCGCTGGGATAGCGCTTGAGGAAGGCGTCGGGCTCCAGGGCGATCATCGCCATCAGCTCGCGGGCCCGTTCGCGGTATTTCGCCCTGTCCCAGCCCAGCAGCCTGGGCACGATGGTGATGTTCTCCTCGATGGTCATGTTGGGGAACAGGCCGATCTGCTGGATCACGTAGCCGATATTGCGGCGCAGGGTCTGGGTATCCATCCCGGTGGTGTCTTCGCCGTCGATGAAGACCTTGCCGGAGGTGGGCTTCACGATGCGATTGATCATCTTCAGGGTGGTGGTCTTGCCGCAGCCGGAGGGGCCGAGCAGGATGCAGATCTCACCGCTGGGCACTTCCATGTTGATATGGTCGGCGGCCACTACGGCACCTTTCTGGGTATCGAATACCTTGGTCAGGCTGTCCAGTCGAATCATGGTGTTATCCTTGTCTGATGGGCTGAAGAGAGCGCAACAAGCCGGTCAAGCCATGGAGGCGTCACGTTCCATGCCTCTGGGCGTCAGGCGCTTCTGCAGCGCCAGCAGGGAGAAGTCGACGATGATCGCCAGCACGCTCACCGCTACGGCGCCAACGATCAGCTGGCGCGGGTCCGACTGCGAGATCCCCCGGCTGATGAAAGTGCCGAGACCGCCGGCGCCGATATAGGCGGCGATTGCCATCACGCCGATGTTGAGCACTACGGCAGTGCGCACCCCGGCCATGATCACCGGTACCGCCAGCGGAATTTCCACCAGACGAAGGCGCTGGTTGGGGCTCATGCCGATGCCGCGTGCCGCCTCGCGCAGCGCCGGGTTGACGTTGTTGATGGCGGTATAGGTATTGCGGATGATCGGCAGCTGTGAATAGAGAAGTACCGCGATTACCGCCGGCACATAGCCGATGCCGTGGCCAAAGATCGACAGCACCGGAATCATGATGCCGAATAGGGCGATCGATGGAATGGTGACGATGATCGAGGCCAGGTAAAGCACGTTACGGGCCAATCGTTCATTCTTGGTGATGGCGATCCCGATGGGAACGCCGGTCAGGGTGGCAATGCCCACGGCCACACCCACCAGGGCAATATGTTCTAGGGTGCGTGCGAACAGCAGCTCGAAGTTGGCGAGCGTGTAAAGGATCAATTCCATACAGGCGCCTCAGGTCAGGTTGTGGTTGTGTTGTCCTGTGAGGCCCCTAGGCTAGGGAGGTGCGACCCGTCGAACTAATCAGTATCGGACATAAAACATAATGATCTGGCCATGGGGGCCAAAAGGCGAGGGATTGTGGATTGGCGGGCAGAATCTCAGCTGGGGCTGGTGCCTGCTAGCCTATCCTCTCTTTGCAAGGCGTCAGAGGCGTGAGCCACTGGATCAGAGATGAAGGCGGGTCAATAAGGCCGTGTCGCCAGGTTCCGGCGACGCCACAACGTCGCTGCCGGTGACGATGCTTTCGAGTTCCTGGCAAAAGGCTTCCAGGGCCTCGCCGCTGTGTCCAGGCCGGCGGTGCAATTCGATCTCCACCTGGCCGAGGGGCGGCAGGCCCTCCTGCTCGCCGACGATGCGACATCCTGGCGGTATGCTGCGGGGAGTCTTGACCGTGATCGCCAGTCCCGCCTGCACGGGCAGGTTGATGGCGGTGGGGGATTGGCTCGTGTAGCGCAGTTCCCAGCGTCGTTCCGCACGGCCCAGCGCCGAGAGGGCATGGTCGCGGAAGATGCAGCCTTCAGGGTTGAGCGCCAGCGGCAGGGGGTCCCAGGCCTGTGGCTGGCGATCCTCGGCCACCACCCACACCATCGGTTCCCAGCCCAGCAGGTGGCCCGACTGGGTCGGGGCGTGCCGCACCGACAAGACCACGTCCAGCAGGCCCTCCTGAAACCACTTGACCAGTGAGGCGCTGATATCGCAGTTCATCTCCAGGCGGGAATCGGGAAAGCGTGCTGCGTAGCGTGGCAGTAGCTGAGGTAGATAGGTCGCGGCCTGCTCCTCGGACGTGCCGAAGCGGATTAGCTCCCCTTGCTGGCGCTCTCCCAGCACCGCCCTGGCCTCGTCCTCGAGCTTGAGCATCTGTCGGGCATAGGGCAGCAATCGCTCGCCGGACGCCGTCAGCAGCACGCTGCGGCTGGTGCGTTCGAACAGCGGCTTGCTCATCTGGTCCTCGAGCCGCTTGATCTGCAGGCTGACCGCCGACTGGGTGCGGTGCAGCACCTTGCCGGCGGCACTGAAGCCCTGGCATTCGGCGACGGTGACGAAGGCGCGGAGAAGGTCGGTATCCATATGCAATGAGGCTTTTAAATAGGTGGCATCTCAACTATTCATTTTTATTATGGAGGGCTGCTTACTATCCTGTCCAGTGTGTTCCCGGAACAGGAGAAACCCATGGCGATGACAACGTCACTGGAATCGGCATATTCACTCGATGGCTTGATTGATCGTGAGAGCTACCCCATTGACGACCTCGACAGCCCGGCGGGCCGCGAGCTGATCGACAGCTGCCGCCGCCAGCTCGCTGAGGACGGCTGCGTGGTGCTAAAGAATTTCGTCCCTGAAGAGGCGTTGGCGCGGCTGGAGCGCGAGACCGAGCGCCTCTCACCTCAGGCCCACTACAATCAGACCGAGACCAACCCCTACAACAGCGCCGGGGACCCCGAGCTGCCCGACAGCCACCCGCTCAACCGCTTCGATGATCGTACCAACGGCTTCGTGGCCGGTGACCGCATCGACGGCGACACCATCATCCGCCAGGTCTATGAGCATCCCGGCTTCCAGCGCTTCATCGGCGCCGTGGTGGGCATGGAGGAAATTCACCAGTATGCCGACCCCCTGGCCGACCTGGTGGTCAACGTGCTGCGCGAGGGCTGCCAGCATCCCTGGCACTACGACACCAACGAATTCATCGTCACCATGATGACCCGCCAGTCCCATGGCGGCGGCCGCTTCGAGTATGCCCCGGGCATCCGCAGCCCCGAGGGCGAAAACTTCGCCGAGGTGGAGAAGGTGCTCGACGGCGACCGCTCGCGGCTCAAGAGCCTCGACCTTCAGCCCGGCGATCTGCAGGTGTTCTTCGGCCGCTACTCGCTGCATCGGGTCACCCCGGTGGAGGGCGACCGCGAGCGCCATACCGTGATCTTCGCCTACGCCAAGGAGCCGGGCTTCATCGGCCGCCCCGAGCGTGCCCAGCGCATCTTCGGGCGCATGGCGCCGGTGCACGAGCGGCTGCTGGAGGAGGGCATGACCCGCTCCGACAGCCTCGCTGACTGATCCTCGGGTCTGTCACCGAGCCGATCCCCGAACCCGAACCGCCATGACAACACCGTGCCGATGGCCGGCGCCTTGCGGCCATCGCCCTGACGACACAGCGAGAGACCCCCATGAGCATCGTAGAGTCAGAGCAGCTGACCGATAGTGAACCGGACCGGATTCCGGTCGTGCCCTCGGCCCCGATGGCCAACGGCGACAGCATCCCCACCGCCTTTGACCCCAAGCAGCTGCGCAACGGCCGCCTGGCACGCCTGAGGCCATGATGGCCGAGCAGGCTACGCCGCCCTGGTGCTGTTCGACCCCAACAACCAGCGCTACGCCACCGGCTCGCGCAACATGTTCGGCTACTTCCTGCGCAACTCCACGCGCTATATCTATGTGCCGCTGGACGGTCCGATCATTCTGTTCGAATACCCGGGCAGCGCCCATGTCTCCACCTGGCTGGAGACCATCGACGAGTCGCGCACCTCCAAGGTGGTGTGGTCGGCGGTGAACCAGCGCGACAATCTCTCCTCGGACCCCTTCGGCGTGGAGATCGCCGAGCTGGTGGAGGAGCACGGCCGTGGCAACCGGAAGGTCGGCCTGGACCGCTGCGCCCTCAACCTGGCCCGCTCCCTGGAGGCCCAGGGGCTGGACGTCTACGACTGCATGCAGGACACCCTGCACTGTCGTCGCATCAAGACCCCCGAGGAGATCGCCTGCCTGGCCCAGTCCATGGCGGCAAGCGAGGCCTCGGTAGCTGAGGTGGAAGCCGCCATCAAGCCCGGCGTCACCGAGAACGAGCTGTTCGCCATCATGTACGGCGAGGTGATCCGGGGGGGCGGCGAGTTCATCGAGACCCGCCTGCTCAACTCGGGGCCGCGCACCAACCCCTGGTTCCACGAGGCCAGCGATCGCAAGATCCGCCCTGGCGAGTTGGTGGCGTTGGATACCGATACCATCGGCTGCCATGGCTACTACTCCGACTTCTCGCGTACCTTTCACGTCGGCCCGGGCAAGCCGAGCGCCTACCAGCGCGAGCTCTACCGCATGGCCTATGATCAGGTGCACCACAACATGGGCATCCTCAAGCCCGGCATCAGCTACCGCGAGATCGCCGAGCAGGCCTGGAAGATCCCCGAGCGCTTCCTGGATCGCCGCTACCCGTCGATCATCCACGGGGTGGGCATGCACGGCGAGACCCCGCTGGTGGCTCACCACATGGACTTCGATCGTTTCTCCAAGGACGGCATTCTCGAGCCCGGTATGGTGGTCTCGGTGGAGAGCTATATCGGCGAGGTCGGTGCCGCCGACGGCGTCAAACTCGAGGAAGAGGTGCTGATCACCGACACCGGAATTGAGAAGCTCTCCCGCTACCCCTTCAGCGAGGTGCTGCTCGGCCGTGAATACTGACGCACAAGGACGCGAGATGCAGACCCTGACCCACTGGATCGGCGGTGACCCCCAGCCCGGTGACCGCTACCTGGACGTGAGCAATCCCGCCAGCGCCGAGGCGATCGGACGGGTGCCGATGGCCGACGCCGCGACCGTCGAGCACGCCATCGACGCTGCCCGGGCGGCACAGCCGGCCTGGCGCGATACGCCCCCGGCCAAGCGCGCCCAGGTGATGTTTCGCTTCAAGATGCTGCTGGAGCGTGACGCCGACGAGCTCTGTGCGCTGATCAGCCGCGAGCACGGCAAGGTGCTCGAGGACGCCATGGGCGAGCTCAAACGCGGCATCGAGAACGTCGAGTACGCCTGCGGCGTGCCCGAGCTGCTCAAGGGCGAGTACTCCCATAACGCCGGCCCGGGCATCGACACCTGGTCCAACCACCAGCCGTTGGGCATCGTCGCCGGCATCACGCCGTTCAACTTCCCGGCCATGGTGCCGCTCTGGATGTTTCCCATGGCGCTGGCCTGCGGCAACGCCTTTATCCTCAAGCCCTCCGAGCAGGTGCCCTCGGCGTCCCTCAAGATGGCCGAGCTGCTGGAGGAAGCGGGCCTGCCCGCGGGTCTTTTCCAGGTGGTACACGGCGACCGGGAGGCCGTGGAGGCGCTGATCGACGCCTCGACGTGAAGGCGCTCTCCTTCGTCGGCTCCACCCCGGTGGCCAGGGCGATCTATCGTCGCGGCGCC
>NZ_AZQX01000027.1:0-6050 GCF_000568385.1 Halomonas sp. BC04 | reverse complement strand
CGGAGAGCTGGCTGGCCTGGCTGCTCAGCCGGCTCGAGGCGCTGCATGAAAGCGGCGGGGTGGCACGTCGTCGCGGATCAGCTGCCCCAGGCTTGATTGCCGTGGGCAGTGCGGCGGCACTCGGAGACGAACTGCGTAACTGCCTGAGTGAGGCCAAGCGCGAAATCGCCGCCCTGCGTGAGACCAGCGAGGAGTGGTAGTCCCCATGGAGCGTGTCGCCATCTTCGTCGATGTGCAGAACGTCTACTACACCACCCGCCAGGCCTTCGGCCGCCATTTCGACTATCACGCCTTCTGGGCACGCTTCGCTGCCGAGCGTGAGGTAGTCGTTGCCAACGCCTACGCGGTGGAGCGGGGCGACCCGAGGCAGCGCCAGTTCCAGAACATCCTGCGTGGCATCGGCTTCAACGTGAAGCTCAAACCCTACATCCAGCGTAGCGACGGCTCCTCCAAGGGTGACTGGGACGTGGGGATTGCGCTGGATGCCATGGAGGCCGCCCCCGGCGCGGATCGGCTGATACTCGTCTCCGGCGATGGCGATTTCGACTTGCTGGTAGAACGAATCCGTCAGCGCTGCGACATTCCCGTGGACGTGGTGGGGGTGGAGCGCTTGACCGCTGATTCGCTGATACGTGCGGCCAGCGATTTTATCGCCATCGATTCTTCTCTGCTTCGCTAGTGCATATCGCTTCTCGTTGATATGCATCAACGCTTCCTTGTTTCACTTTGACTAGGATAAAAGAAGGGCGAGCCGAGGCAGGCTGGCAATGACGATACCGGGGGAACTTTGTATGCGCTTTCATCAAGTCAAGGAATTGGTGGATTGGGCGGCTGACTATCACGCTCGTCTTGCCAATCATTACACCCAGCTGGCGGCCAGCGGCGTTGACGACCGTGTGCGTATGGCGTTGGACTATCTCGCGGAACGTGAGCGCAAGCAGCAGGCCGATCTCGTCGGCTATCTGGATGATGGCAGCGATCACACCGCCGTGCTTGAGGCCTGGTTCGACGAGCCCAACGATTTCCCCCATGCGCCGGTGCTTGAACGTCTGCCCGAAGGGGTCGACAGTGGGAGTGTGCAAGGCGTACTGACCACGGCACTGACAGCACACCGAACGCTGCAGGATCTCTATGCACACCGCAGTGAACTGGCCGGGGGCAGCGACGAGAGAGCCTTCTTCGATGCCCTCGCTGCCGGGCATGAAGCGGAAGTACGGCGAATCGTCCGTGACATGCAGCGCCTCGAGGATTACTGAGCAACCAGGAGGAAGACCCCATGTCGGAACAGCTGTTATCTCCCAAGATGTTGGGCTACTGGACTCGAGAGCAACTGCATGATACTCCGGACGAATCAGGTATCTACTGCGTATTTCGTGCGGCCAGGGATCCCGAGAGCGACGAAATGGACGTGCAGGAACTGCTCTATGTGGGTGAACATCGGAGTGCCCGCTACGGATTGGAGCATCATGAGGATCACGACAAGTGGGAGGCCTTCCTGCAACCGGGGGAGGAGATATGGTATGCCGTCGGGCTGGCCGGCCACCCGAATCGCGAGCGCCTGGCGGCAGCCATGATCAATGCCCACAAGCCGCGTTTCAATAACCATAGCGAGTATCGAGACCGCTTCCCCTTCGATGAGACCACCGTCCATATCTACGGCAAGAAACACAAGCTGCAGAGCATCTTTACCGTAGAGCGCCAGGACTGACTCTGCCCCCTGCCCCGACTCGCCCCGTGTCATCGTCCCGCTGGATTCCGCTCCGGCGGGACGATAGCTTGTAGCGAGCGTTCGCGGTGCCGAAGCGTCGGACCGTCGGATCCTCACATATACCCCGCCATACGCGGTACAATCTCTGCCTTTTGCCCTACGATTGGACCTTCCTAAGTGATCTCCACCGCCAATATCACCATGCAGTTCGGGGCCAAGCCCCTGTTCGAGAACGTTTCCATCAAGTTCGGCAACGGCCACCGCTACGGCTTGATCGGGGCCAACGGCTGCGGCAAGTCCACCTTCATGAAGATCCTGGGAGGTGATCTGGAGCCTCGTCCGGCCAGGTGATGATCGAGTCGGGCATTCGTCTGGGGAAATTGCGCCAGGACCAGTTCGCCTTCGAGGCCGAACGGGTCATCGATACCGTCATCATGGGCAATCGCGAGCTGTGGCAGGTAGCGGCAGAGCGTGAGCGCATCTACTCGTTGCCGGAGATGAGCGAAGCGGATGGCATGGCCGTGGCCGACCTGGAGGTGCGGTTTGCCGAACTGGACGGCTATACCGCCGAATCCCGGGCCGGTGAGCTGCTCATGGGGCTCGGGATACCCATCGAGCAGCATGCCGGCCCCATGAGCGAAGTGGCGCCGGGCTGGAAGCTGCGTGTGCTGCTGGCACAGGCGCTCTTCTCCGATCCCGATGTGCTGCTTCTCGATGAGCCCACCAACCACCTGGATATCAATACAATCCGCTGGCTGGAAGGCGTGCTCACTGCCCGCAGCAGCACCATGATCATCATTTCCCATGATCGCCACTTCCTGAACAGCGTCTGCACCCACATGGCGGATCTGGACTATGGCGAGATCAAGCTGTTTCCCGGCAACTACGACGACTACATGACCGTTGCCACGGCGGCCCGCGAGCGCCAGTATGCCGACAATGCCAAGAAGAAGGCGCAGATCGCCGAGCTGCAGACCTTCGTGAGCCGCTTCTCGGCCAACGCTTCCAAGGCCAAGCAGGCCACCTCCCGGGCGCGTCAGATTGAAAAGATCAAGCTCGAGGACATCAAGCCCTCCAGTCGCGTCAGCCCCTTCATCCGCTTCGAGCAGGGCAAGAAGATCCATCGCAACGCGGTCAATGTCGAGGCCTTGAGCCAGGGGTACGCCGGTGAGCCGTTGCTGTTCGAAGGGCTCTCCATGACCGTCGAGGCCGGAGAGCGCATCGCCATCATCGGCCCCAACGGTATTGGCAAGACCACCCTGTTGCGGACCTGGCGGGTGATCTTCATCCCCAGGCCGGTGCGGTGCGCTGGACCGACAGCGCGGAGCTGGGCATCTTCGCCCAGGATCACACCATCGATTTTTCCAACGATGCAACGCTGTTCGAGTGGATGGCCCAGTGGAGCGATGGTGGTGAACAGGTGATTCGAGGTGCCCTGGGGCGCATGCTCTTCTCCAGTGACGACATCGAGAAGTCGGTAAAGGTCATCTCGGGCGGTGAGCAGGGGCGCATGCTGTTCGGCAAGCTCACGCTGACCCGACCCAACGTGTTGCTGATGGACGAGCCAACCAACCACCTGGACATGGAGTCCATCGAGGCGCTCAACCTGGCGCTGGAGCACTACCCCGGGACGTTGATCTTCGTCAGTCATGATCGCGAGTTCGTCTCTTCGTTGGCTACCCGCATCCTTGACATGAGCGACACCGGCATCGTCGACTTCACGGGGAGCTATGAGGATTACCTGAGGAGCCAGGGGCTGACCGGCTGACCAGCAAGGAGGGAGGGCGCGGTAGAGGGCTGGCCAGGTCGCGGCGTATGACCGGTGGTGGGGCAGGCAGAAACCGAGACAGTGGCTAGGCTGACAGGGCAGGGCGCCACGGAGGCGTCAACTCAGGCTTCGTGCCTGCACCAGGCCCAGGAGGACCTCATGAGCTCCACTACCGACCGCCATCCACGGCTACTGCCGTCCCTGGCTTCTCTGTTGAAAAATCCGCCGGGGCCCGGGGATGAGGGGTTGGAGGCGCATGCGTTGCTCAATGATGCGATTGCCGCCCGAGCGACCGATGTGCATCTTGATCCGGTTCAGGCTGCGTATCGAATCAGGTTGCGGATCGACGGTCGGGTCATTGATGCCATGCGCATGGATGCTGCCGGTGGCCTGCGACTGGCCAACCAGTTCAAGGTGCTCTCGGGCTCAACCCCGTCCCCTCGCGGATGAGCGCCGAGGGAGGGTTCAGCTGGCGAGGTGACGTCGGCGAGGAGATATTTCTCCGTGTCACGGCGGTCAACTGCGTGGCAGGCGAAAAGCTGGCCATTCGCTTCCTGACGTCGCCGCACTCCTTCCGCGATACGCTCGACCTGGGCATCGGCGAGCAAGCCGCCCAGGGCATACGCCGCTGGATGGATGCCACGGGAGGCATGCTGCTGGTGGCTGGCCCAACCGGGGCAGGCAAGACGACGACGCTCTACACGCTGCTTAACCAGTTGCGCCTTACCGACAGCCATGTGGTTACCCTGGAGGACCCTGTCGAGTACGAGATCCCTGGGATCAACCAGATACAGGTGGATAGGCACAATAGACTGGACTTTGTCACGGGGACACGCTCAGTACTGCGCCTTGACCCCGACTATGTGCTGATCGGAGAGGTGCGAAATCCTGCCTCGGCGCAGGCATGCCTGAATGTCGCCAGCAGCGGCAGGTCGCTCATGGGCACCCTGCACAGTCGCGATGCGGTGGGAGTGATCTCTTCGTTGCGCCATCTTGAGCTTACCGATGGGGAGATCAGTGCGAATCTGGGGATGGTGATTGCCCAGCGGCTGGTACGCAAACTATGCGAACAGTGTCGTATTCAGGGGGAGCCGGAAATCGATGATATCGAATGGCTGGATGCCATCGGCTTGCAGATACCCGACTTGGTCTGGTCTGCCTCGGGGTGTGCGCATTGTAACGATCTTGGCTATCGAGGGCGTACCGGCGTATTCGAGGTTTGGCAGCTGACGCCAGAGGATCATGCCCGAATTCTCCGCCATTCCGACGAGGCGATATTGCGCCGCGCGCTGCTCGAACGTGGCGAGGTGTTGATGCTTTCCGACGGCTTGGCCAAGGCGGAGGCCGGCATCACAACACTGCGCGAGGTGCTGCGTATGGGGGCTATCCTCTCTCATTGACACGGCTTGTGTTGCCAAAGATAGTGGTGCACCAGATAAGCGTGTGCGCTTATCTAGGGTGCGTCTTGGGTGGCGGGCCGGTGGCGCCTTGAAGGCTATTGAAGCGGCAGGGGCTGCACCGACTACATTTTTTTGCAGTTCTATTTCGACTGACAGCCATGCAGCGGATAGCTATAACAACGCCATAAGGCCTGATTTCCGCTTTTCTTCTTCTCCTGCGAGGAGCCGATGACCTCTGTCTCTCGACGCCATTTCGGCCTGCTTGCCCTGTCAGCGCCATTCGTGCTGCTGCTACCCAACAGCGCCAGGGCCAATTTGATCGAAACCCTGCTCGTGCGTGCCCAGGTTCCGCGTCATGACGATGAACTCTGGGTGCTGGTTGAAGACGAGCGGGCCGTGCTTTCCGTCTTTCGCGGCAATACCCTGGTCGAACGTTTTGCTCCCGTCTCGCTGGGCAGGGCCGGCGCCAAGCCCGAACGGTTGCAGGGCGGTAATGTGACGCCAATGGGCGAATTTCGCGTCAATCGCTTCAATAACGAGAGTGATTGGCACATCTTCATCGGCCTCGACTACCCGACGCCGGCCCACGCGCGCATGGCCCTTGAATCAGGGCTTTACACCGAACGAGATTACGAAGATTATTTCGCGTACTATCGGCGCCACGGCTATCCACCGCAGCAGACCGTGCTGGGTGGGTTTATCGGTATCCATGGCCTCGGTGGGGCAGACCCTGATGTGCATGCCAGTTACCACTGGACTCAGGGGTGTGTAGCGGTTACGAACGAGCAGATCGAAAGGCTATCCGAGCTAATCGGGATTGGCACTCGCGTCGTGATCCGCTAGGCTCAAGATGCGTAAGGGACGTTTCGAGCTATGGACAAGCGCCGTAAGGTATTATAAAACAGCGTTTGACTCCTGTGCTTGGCAGCAGTCGCTGCAAGACTCCTGCATTTGCAGGATAGCCTGATCTCAGGCTTCATTAACGCCGCTGTACTAACCCGTGCAGTACCAAGGAAGACTCAAGGAGAACACCATGACTCTGAAGACCACCCTGAAGCTCACCGCCGCTGCAGCATCCATGGCTATTCTGGCCGGTTGTGCTACCAACGCTGCTCTGGATGAAGTTCGCCAGACTGCTGAATCTGCCCAGGCTGATGCCGCCGAAGCTCGCAGC
>NZ_AZQX01000026.1:0-6357 GCF_000568385.1 Halomonas sp. BC04 | reverse complement strand
CGATCAGCCTGGCGGTGCTGAACCTGCTGCCCATTCCGGTGCTCGACGGTGGCCACCTGCTTTATTATTTCGTGGAAGCGGTCCGTGGCCGGCCGGTTTCCGAGCGGACCCAGGCGATGGGGCTGCGTATTGGTTTGGCGCTGATAGCCACGCTGATGTTGATGGCGCTCTATTTCGATCTGATGCGTCTCTGGTAGCGAGCGACTCTACCCCGACCGGGGGCACAGGGAGAGGTGGAGCCGGCTCCAGCCTTGTCAGTCACCCGCACAAATGTATAAGGTGCCTGTCTGGACAGGCAGGCGGATCAACGCGAGCGAAGCGACTGCATGAATATCAAGACCCTCGGACTGGCGGCTCTGCTGCTGGCCGGTTCCAATACGGTGCTGGCCGAATCTTTTGAAGTGACCGACATTCGCGTGGAGGGGCTGCAGCGCGTTTCCGCTGCCTCCGTCTTCAACGCCTTCCCCGTCAGTGCCCGGGATCGGGTGGATGACCGCGAGCTGGCCGAGGCGGCGCGCAGCCTGTTCGCCACGGGCCTGTTCGACGATATCCAGCTGGCCAGGGATGGTGATGTGCTGGTCATTCAGGTGGTGGAGCGCCCCACCATCTCGCGGCTCAACATCAGCGGCAACCGCCAGCTTTCCGAAGATGACCTGCGTCGTGGCCTTCGCGAAGGCGGGCTTGCCGAAGGGCAGGTTTTGCAGCTCTCCACTCTCGAGGAGATCCAGCGCGAGCTGGAGGGTGTCTACCAGTCACAGGGCCGCTACAGCGCGCGTATCGAGACCAGCGTGCGTGAAATCGATGAAGGGCGGGTCCAGGTCGATATCGACATCAACGAAGGGGCCGTAGCCAAGATTCGCCAGATCAACGTCGTTGGCAACCGGGATTTCGACGACGACGAACTGCGCGGTGTCTTCGAGCTCAGCGACCGCCCCGGACGCTTCTTCGGCTGGTTCTCGCGAGACGAATACTCCCGTGAAGCATTGGCCGGCGATCTGGAGCGGCTGCGCTCTTTCTATCTCGATCGCGGCTATGTGAACTTCGCCATTACCTCCACCCAGGTATCGATCAGCCCGGACAAGTCGCGGATATTCGTCACCGTTAATATCGACGAGGGACGACAGTATCGCCTGGGCGACATCCGCTTTGCAGGGGATATGCAGATCAGCGAGCGTGAGGCGCGCGACCTGCTTCAGGTGGAAAGCGGCCAGATATTCTCGCGTAGCGACGTCACCGCCTCCACCGAGGCCCTGCGTTCCCGCCTGGGTGCCGAAGCTTCGCCTTCGCCCGGGTCGAGGGTGTGCCGGAGCCCGGTGCCGATGGCTCGACGGTGGATCTCACCATAAGGGTCGATCCGGGACAGCGTGCCTATGTGCGGCGCATCAACTTCATCGGTAATACCAGCACCCAGGATGAGGTGTTGCGTCGCGAGATGATCCAGATGGAGGGGGCACCCGCTTCCACCGAGTCGATCAGCCAGTCGCGCCGTCGCCTGGAGCGCCTGGGCTTCTTCAGCCAGGTAGACGTGGATACCCAGCCGGTGGCGGGCGAGCCCGACAAGCTGGATGTCACTTATACCGTTGAGGAGCAGCCCTCCGGTTCGGTATCGGCGAGCATCGGCTTCTCCCAGAGTGCGGGCATCATCTATGGGGCCTCGCTGGCCCAGAACAATTTCCTGGGGACCGGCAACCGAGTCAACGTCGGCGCACAGCGCAGTGATACCTTCACCAGTCTCAACTTCGGCTACACCGATCCCTACTGGACCCTGGACGGCATTTCTCGGGGCTACAACCTGTTTTACCGCGAGACCGACTATGCCGATTCGGATATCTCGACCTTCTCCACCGACGCCTACGGCGGGGGCATCAGCTTCGGCTACCCGATCAGTGAACTCTCCCGGCTCAACTTCGGCGCCAGCATCGAGGACCTGACGGTCAAGACCTTCCGAGACACCCCCTCTGAGATCGTGCGCTACGTCGATGAGCAGGGTGCCGACGCCCAGAGCCTCAAGCTCACTGCCAGCTGGACCCGCAACAACCTGAACCGGGGCATCATGCCCACCTCGGGCAACTACCAGCGTCTGTCGATGGAGACCGCAGCGCCGGGCAGCGACGCGGAGTACTACAAGCTGCGGGCCAGGGCGCAGCAGCTGTTTCCCTTGAACGAGGAGGAGACCTGGGCGCTGAAATTCGGCTCGACCCTGGGCTATGCCGACAGCATCGGTAGCGACCCCCACCCCTTCTACGAGAACTTCTTCTCCGGTGGCCTCGGCTCGGTGCGCGGTTTCACCGCCAATACCCTGGGTCAGCGCACCACCCCCCGCGAGGCGGGACGTGACCGTACCCTGGGTGGCAACGTGCTGGTCGAGGGTAGTGCGGAGCTGCTTTTCCCGATGCCTTTCCTCGAGGACCAGCGGTCGCTGCAGACCGGCTTCTTCATCGATGCCGGTAACACCTTCCTGACCAGCTGTTACCCGGTGGTCGACGGCGACGGACCCTCGAACTGCTCCTCGGGTGTCGACCTGGGTGAGCTGCGTTACAGTGCCGGTATCGGCCTCTCCTGGCTGACCCCGGTGGGTCCGCTGACCTTCAGTGTCGCCGAGCCCCTCAATGACAAGAGCGGCGACGATACCCAGTTCTTCCAGTTTTCACTGGGTCAGACATTCTGACCCGGCATCGACCAAGGAGTCGTACATGCGCAAGTTGACCGCCATTCTCTGTGTAGGCCTGTTCAGTGTCTTGGCACTGCCGGCGCATGCCACCGAGGTCGCCGTGCTGGACTGGCGCCAGGCGCTGCTCTCGTCCGATGCCGCCCAACGCTCCATGGAGCAGTTGGAGAGCCGCCTTCGCGGGCAGCAACAGGAGGCCCAGGCGCTGGGGGAGGAGCTGCAGAGCTTGCAGCAGCGCCTTCAGGGAGGCAGCTTCTCGGATGCCGAGCGCCAGGCGATGATCCAGGAATTCCAGCAGAAGGGCAGCCGCTTCGAGCAGCTGCGCCAGCAGATCATCGAGGAGCAGATGCGCTCGGAGCAGGAGTTCCTTCAGCAGTCAGAGCCGAAGCTGGAGCGGGCGGTTGAGCAGGTCATCTCGCGGCACCGCATCCAGGTGCTGGTCGACCCCCAGGGCGTGGTTCATTCAGAAGTCGAGCTACCGAACCTGACCGGGGAAGTGACCGATATCCTCAACTCTCTCAACTGATCTGCCACGGCGGCTTGCCGCCGTGCTCTGCTGACTACCGGGTCTTCATGACGCAACCTGCTCCCCCACAGTTCACCCTCGCCGATCTTGCCGAACAGCTCGGAGCGCGGCTGGTGGGTGACGGCACGCGCCGCATCTCGGGTCTGGCTACCTTGCAGGATGCCGGCCCCGAGCAGATCGCCTTCGTGGCTAACCTTTCCTACCTCAGGGGGTTGCACGACACGCGTGCCGGCGCGGTGCTGCTACACCCCGAGCATGCCGGCGAATGCCCGGTGGACCATCTCGAGCTCGATAACCCCTACCTTGGCTATGCTCAGCTGTCACGGCTCTTCGACCCGTTCCTGGCCCCTCCTGCCGGCGGCATCCACCCCACGGCCGTGGTGGCCGAAGACGTACGCCTGGGTGCCAGGGTTGAGATCGGGCCCCAGGCAGTCATCGAGCCTGGCGTCGAGTTGGGCGACGAGGTCGTGATCGGTCCCGGCTGTGTGGTGGGGGCGAACTCGCGTATCGGCGCCCGGTCTCGCCTGCATCCCAACGTGACCGTCTGTCACGGAGTCATCATCGGTGAGCGGGCCATCCTGCACAGCCACTGTGTCATCGGTGGCGACGGTTTCGGTTTCGCCCATGACGGAAAGCGCTGGCACAAGATCGCTCAACTGGGTGGGGTGGTGCTGGGGGATGACGTCGAAGTGGGTAGCTGCTCCAGCATCGACCGTGGGGCACTGGACGACACCGTCATCGGCAACGACGTCAAGATCGACAGTCAGGTGCAGATCGCCCATAACGTGCGGATCGGCGATCACAGCGCCCTTGCCGGCTGTGTCGGCATCGCCGGCTCGACCCGGGTAGGGAGCAACTGCATGCTGGGCGGCGGCGTGGGCCTGGCCGGCCACCTGACCATCTGCGACGGGGTGCAGGTCACCGGCATGAGCCTGGTGACCAACTCGATTCACGAGCCGGGGGTCTACTCGTCGGGTACCGGTGCGATGCAGAACGCCCAGTGGCGCAAGAATGCGGTGCGCTTCAAACAGCTCGACGATATCGCCCGCCGCCTGGCCAAGCTGGAAAAGCGCAACCCGGAGGGTTGAGACGAAGTCTGGCGACGCTATAATCCATCGCCTGCCTTTCTCTCCCTGCAGGCATTTCGGAAAGCCGGATGCAACATGCCTATGCTGCTCCGGCTTTCCTACTTCCTTTCAGAGGTCGCTACGATGGTAATGGACATCAACGAGATTCGTGAGTATCTACCCCACCGTTATCCTTTCCTGCTGGTGGATCGGATCACGGAGTTGACGCTCGGCGAACTGATCGTTGGCTACAAGAATGTCAGCATCAACGAGCCGTTCTTCAACGGCCACTTCCCGCACCACCCGATCATGCCCGGTGTGCTGGTGCTCGAAGCCCTGGCGCAGGTGTGTGGCATCCTGGGGTTCAAGACCGTCAACAAGTTGCCCGCCGACGGTTATGTCTACTATCTCGTGGGGAGCGACAACGTGCGTTTCAAGCGCCCGGTCATGCCCGGCGACTGCCTGGTGCTGGAGGCTCGCGTGGAACGTGAAAAGCGCGGCATCTGGAAATTTGCCTGCCGTGCTACGGTAGGGGGCGAGCTGGCCTGTGAGGCCGACATCATCTGTGCCGAGAGGAAGGTTGCTTGATACATACCACTGCCATCGTCGATCCCAGTGCACGTCTGGCCGAGGATGTCGAGGTCGGACCTTTTACCGTGATCGGGCCCGACGTCGAGATCGGGTCCGGCAGTCGTATCGGTCCGCATGTCGTGATCAAGGGGCCGACCGTACTGGGCGCCCGTACCCGTATCTTCCAGTTTGCCTCGGTGGGCGAGGATTGCCAGGACAAGAAGTATGCCGGGGAACCCACGCGCCTGGTGATGGGCGACGACAACGTCATCCGGGAGGGGGCAACGCTGCACCGCGGCACCGCCCAGGATCGCGGTGAGACCGTCATCGGTTCGCGCAACCTGTTCATGGCCTATGTTCACGTGGGACACGACTGTCTCATCGGCAACGACTGCGTGTTCGCCAACCAGGTAACCCTGGCCGGCCATGTCACCCTGGGTGACTTCGCCATACTGGGAGGGCTCTCCGCGATCCACCAGTTCTGTCACTTCGGCGCTTATGCCATGGCCGGCGGTGGCTCGATCATCACCAAGGACACGCCGGCCTTCGTGATGATCAATGGCAATCCGGCCAGGGCTCATGGCCTCAACCTGACGGGGCTGAAACGCCGTGGTTTCTCGAAGGACGCGATCAAGGCCCTGAGCGAGTCCTACAAGCTGGTCTATCGCCAAGGGTTGACCGTCGAGCAGGCGCTGGTGGCCATCCGCAGCCGTTTTCCGATGCCCGAGACCGAAGCCTTCGCCGCCTCCATCGAGGTGTCCTCTCGTGGCATCGTGCGCTGACGTGATGGGGCCATGACGGTAAGACGTGTCTATATCGTGGCCGGTGAGCTCTCCGGCGACAATCTGGGTACCGGCTTGATGCGCGCCCTCAAGGCACGCCACCCGGACGTGGAATTCCGTGGCATCGGCGGACCGGGAATGATCGCCGAAGGCATGGAGAGCCGCTTTCCCCTGGAAACCCTCTCGGTGATGGGCCTGGTGGAGGTGATCAAGCACCTTCCCGAGCTGATCCGCGTGCGGCGCTCCCTCAGGAGGGATGCCCTGGCCTGGCAGCCCGATATCATGATCGGTATCGATGCCCCCGACTTCAATCTCGGCTTGGAGCGACAGCTGCGCGAGGCGGGCATCACCACCGCGCACTATGTCAGCCCCACGGTGTGGGCCTGGCGGCAGGGGCGGATCAAGGGGATCGCCCGCTCCGTCGATGCCATGCTCACCTTCCTGCCCTTCGAGGCCGCCTTCTACGCCCGTCACCGGGTGCCGGTGGCCTTCGTCGGACATCCGTTGGCCGACGAGCTGCCGCTGACCAACGACCGCGCCATGGCCCGTGCCGCGCTGGGGCTGGATGCGGACACGGCCGTTCTTGCCCTGCTGCCGGGATCCCGGGCCAACGAGATCCGCTTTCTCGGCGACACCTTCCTCGACGCCGCCGAGCAACTGTGCCGGGTCCGCCCCGGGCTACAGGTGGTGATTCCCGCAGCGACGCCGAAGCGGCATGAAGAACTGCGGGCGTTGCTGGCGGCA